>JANXZX010000197.1 GCA_025355325.1 Geobacteraceae bacterium | reverse complement strand
TGAGAGAAAACGAGCTTGCCGGTGTACATAGTTTAACCCTCCGCACATTGCTGCGCGAAGATGGCTGAACCGCCGGAAAATTTTCAAGTCGTTTAATTGCATGAGGTCACTTTCTTTCAGAATTAACGGGCCATCACGGCTTATCGACTATTCAACGTTGGGACACCACTGATAATATGTGATGAATTAAACCAAACGGAGGCAGCAATGGACACGCGACAAGGCGTTGTAAGCGGGTTAAAAACGAGTATGCATATCAGCGGCGGCGGGGAGGACACACCTGTTACCACTAAAGGGAACCCGCGAGTTGGTCGTTGTCGATACGCCGTTTATTGCAGTTTGTCGCGTCGTTGGGCAGAACGTTGAAATATTGCGCTTTCTGCACGGCGCTCAACAATGGCCCATACCAGACGATGCAGGTAAAGTACAATGACAAAAAATAAAGAAGCGATCTCGACCAGGATTTTTCAGAAAGCCGGGTTTAAAGATAGTGAAGGCGGACAAAGGTTCGCGAGCGTTTGGGACGCAATGACAGATTCACCGGAAGAAGCGGAGCGTATGAAGCATCTCTCAATAAAAACATGGCAGAACAAACGGCCACTGTAGCGCGAGACAACGCCGCACACTAGACAATCTTCTTGTGTTGGTAGTGACCGTTCTGAACACAACATAATGGTGTTAGCAACAGAGCCGCCTTGGTTTTCAACCTGGGCGGTTTTTTTATAGCCCAGGTTGAAAACGCTTTTAAATCAGGAAGTAGCTGATACGAGGGATCGTTCTCGGGAATAGAGCATAATTGCTTCCCGCATCACTTTTGAAAGATTTTTACTGGTGCGCCGCGATACTTCGTCAAGGGCCGCCTTTTCGGCATCGGTCACTCTGAGAGAAACAACATTGTAGCGCGGATTATCTTTTTGCTTGTTTGGCATCGTTACTTGTTCCTTTCCTTACTCTGCACCGGCAGGTTCTACATCAAGTATAAATTCGGGTTCTTCAGCCTCAAGATCGGTTTCATTATTCAGCACTCGTGCCATCCTCTCCATATCGAGTTCATTTTCCCAGCGTGATACCACAACGGTGGCCACGCCGTTGCCGACAAGATTAGTCAGCGCCCGGGCTTCTGACATGAAGCGGTCAATGCCGAGAATCAGTGCCAGTCCGGCAACCGGAATGGTGGGGATGGCGGCAAAGGTGGCGGCAAGGGTGATAAAGCCGCTGCCGGTAACGCCGGCGGCACCTTTGGATGTCAGCATCAGTACGCCAAGGATGGTGAGGGTTTGGGTCATGGTCAGCGGCGTATTGGTGGCCTGGGCGACAAAAACCGCCGCCATCGTCAGATAAATGGAAGTGCCGTCCAGATTAAAGGAATAACCGGTCGGGATAACAAGACCAACTACCGATTTGGTGCAGCCGAGGTTTTCCAGTTTGGCCATCATGCGTGGCAGAACCGATTCTGAGGATGATGTGCCCAATACGATCAGTAATTCTTCTTTTATGTATTTGATGAACTTGAAGATGCTGAATCCGCAAAGCTTGGCGATTGATCCCAGAACAATGAAGACAAACAGCAGGCAGGTCAGGTAGAAGCTCCCCATCAGCATGCCGAGCTTGGTCAACGACCCGAGTCCGAACTTGCCGATGGTAAAGGCCATAGCGCCGAAAGCGCCGATGGGGGCGGCCTTCATAATGACTCCTACAATACCGAAGAGAACATGCGATACTTCATCGATAAACTTGAATACCACTTTACCTCGCTCGCCTAGCATGGAAAGAGCGAAGCCGAACAGGATGGCAAACAACAGTACCTGGAGGATATCTCCCTTGGCAAAGGCATCTACAACGCTGTTCGGGATGATATTAACCAGGAAGTCAACGGTGCTGGTCGCCTGTCCCTTAGAAGTTATGGCGGTGAGCGCCTTGGTATCAAGTTTGGAAACATCGGCGTTCATGCCGACACCCGGCTGGATAACACTGACTACGAGCAGGCCGATGGCCAGAGCCAAGCTGGAAACGATCTCGAAATAAAACAGCGCCTTGGCACCGACCCGGCCGACCTTTTTCATGTCCTCCATGCCGGCAATGCCGGTCACTACGGTACAGAAAATAACCGGAGCAATAATCATCTTGATCAGCTTGATAAAGCCGTCACCAAGGGGTTTCATCGCAGCGCCGGTCTCGGGGTAGAAATGCCCGACGCAAATGCCGATGCTGATTGCGGTCAATACCTGGAAATACAGATGCTGATAAAACTTTTTCCCGTTCATGGTGTGGCTCCTTTTCCGCTTGTATGTGGTTTGTCTGGCAATGGCATCCAATGCGTAAATATGCGTACAGGGTTCTTTCCAATCGTTGTGGTGCATGCGGCAATGCTCTCCAGATTCCCAACGCAGGTGTAATCCTCACCGAACACCGGATATGGTGTGTAAAGCAGGACTCGTTGAGATACTTTTGGGAGCTGTACTTCTGTGTCTATCCATTCTGAAGCCATTCACTTCTCCTTCCCGATAATAGCTGCAGAATGTATCTGCAGATGGTTCTTGCCGGCGACTATAACGGTATGTTAGCAATCGGGGTGCCAACCTCGTATACATTTTTAACATGCTGAAATTGAAAACAAAATTCGCTAATAGTGAAGAACGTTGAGAAACAAGAGGTATAACCGGAAGAGGATACCGCTGAGAGAAAATCGGTAATTAACCACTATAATCAGATAGTTGAGAGGTCATAACCCTGGTTATATTGTATAACCAGGGTTATGACCCTTTGGAGGGGGGGTGTTCCTGTCTCAGTAGTTAGAACGGAATTATGTCGGCCTTAAACTTTAAAAAATCAGTTCATAACCACGAAGACGCGAAGTTCACTAAGAATTCGCAAAGCTATAATTCCAAATGGCGTTCAAGTTGACATTTTCAAGACCTCAAAGGTTTTGAAAACCTTTGAGGTCTACAACCGGTTTAGTGCCATCTTGAACGAAATGGCGAATAAAACATTCTGCAAAAACTTTTGGGTGAGAAGACATTTTAATATATCTTACTGTTTTACTTTGCGTTCTTCGCGTCTTCGTGGTGCCAAATACTGTTCTTAAGTTAAATGATACCGCGAAGTTTGAGGCGCTTGCTGAGGGCCGGCTGGGATATTCCGAGGAGACGTGCGGCAATGGTCTGGTTGCCGTTAGCGCGGGACATGGCCTCTTCAACGAGGAGTTCTGCCGCTTCACCAAAAGTCGGGAGGCGTTCAATCCCGGCAAACAGGTTTTTTTCCGGTCCGGTCGCTGCCGGCATATTTTGCTTGGATTCCGGGCGAATTATGGTTTTCAGGAAGGTATCCATCGAAAGTACCCGGTCGCGGTGTACGCTGACGGCATTATATATCAGCGCTTTTAATTCGCGAACATTGCCGGGAAAACTGTAAGTCGCGAGAAGCTGTAGCAATTCCCGTGGGGGGGTTGGTTTCTTTTTGCCGAGGGCGCGGGCCGCATCCACCAGAAAATGATCGAGAAGCGGCGGCAGATCGCCTTTCCGTTCACGCAGCGGCGGGACGTTAACCATGTGCGTGCAGAGACGGTAGTAGAGATCGCGCCGGAATGAGCCGGTCTCCTGCTTGAGCGAAAGATTCTGATGGGTGGCTACAACAACCCGCGCTTTCAGGCGTTTGGGCCGGTCGCTTCCGAGTGGAAAATACTCACCTTCCTGAAGCAGCCGCAGCAGTTTTACCTGGGACGCGATGCTGAGATCGCCTATTTCGTCAAGAAAAAGAGTGCCGTCGGCCGCCTCCTCGATCATGCCGCGCCGTGGTTGATCGGCACCGGTGAAGGCTCCGCGCATGTGACCGAACAGCGTGTCGGCAAAAACGGCATCGTCCAGTCCCGCAACATTCACCGACACCAGCGGACCGGAGCAGCCGCTCAAGGTATGCGCGGCCTTGGCAATCAGCTCCTTGCCAACGCCGCTTTCTCCCATAATCAACAACGGCTCGGAACTCTGGGCGACCGCCTCGATATAGGAAAAAATGGCATGCATGGCGCGGTCCGTTGTGACAATACCGGCAAAAGCCGCCGGATGTTTCAATTCTCCCGACAGCATCCGGCTGGACATCTCCCGATTCTGCCGCTCCAGCTCCAGCATTCGTATCGCTCGCAGTACGCCGCTGACAAGGCGATCTTCCTCGACCGTTTTGACGAAATAGTCGAAGGCACCCTGTTTGATACAGTGTACCGCGCTCTCAATCTGGTTCATGCCGCTGATGACGATAACAGCGATCTCCGGATGGCGCTCGGCGATCATATCGATCACCTGGTCACCGCTCAGATGCGGCATGGTCAGATCGAGCAGCACCAACCCTATTTCGTGCTGGTCCAACAGGGCCATGACCTCGCGGCTATTCTGACAGGTGATGATGTTGGTGATGCCGGCGGAACGTTCCAGGGTAAGGCGCAGGGAGCGGAGCCATGCCGGTTCGTCATCAACCAGGAGAACTCCGAAATGTGGATAGAGAGACGTATTCATGATTTAGTTCCTCGTTGAGCCGGGGAGCGTCAGGGTCACCGTCGTGCCGCTGCCGGGTGTGGAAGCGAATTCAAGGGTGCCGTGGTGCTCTTTTACGATGGTATCGGACACTGAAAGGCCGAGTCCGGTGCCGCCGTTTTCCCGTCTGGTGGTGAAAAAAGGATCTGTCAGGTGCGGTATGTGCTCCGGCGCGATACCGTTTCCCTCATCAACCAGTGTCAATATAACTGAATCTGTGGCCGGATCACGTGATGTGGTCAGAAAAATACCGTGTCCCGTATCAGGCAACGCCTGACAGGCGTTCAATATCAGATTGACGATAACCTGTTCAATCCGTTGTGCGCTGCCCAGAACAGGCGGCAGGTCATCAGCATAGCGTGCCTCAAAGCGGGTGGTGGCGGAACGCAGCGATGAATCTACAAGCCGCACGGCTGCCTGCACGACCGCGTTGAAATCGACGACATCGGTTGCCGTCGAAGTGTCCTGGCTGGCAAAATCCTTCAACTCCTCGACAATTCGTTTGATGCGGTTGGCCCCCTCCTGCATCTCTTCCAGCAGGTGCGGGACTTCGTCGCGCATGCGTGAATACGGGAGCCCGCCCAGCATAAAATCACCCTGCTGACGAAAGCGGGCTTCGAGGGTCTCTTCAGTGTCCTGATAGACTTCCCTCAGGATCGGCATGTTGAGCAGGATCAACCCGTTCGGGTTGTTGATTTCGTGGGCAACCCCGGCCACCAGAATGCCGAGGGAAGCCATCTTGTCGGCTTGAATGAGCTTGTCTTGATGCAGCTTCAGCTCGTCAAGGGCCCGCTTGCGTTCCGTTACTTCCCGTGCCAGCTCCTCCGTGCGCTCGGCAACCCGCTTCTGGAGCGTACGGGACCATATTACGGTGCCTACCAGGATCAGGACGAGCGGTCCGAGCACCATGGCTCCGTACCAGACCACCTTTTCCCAGGCGACTTTGGGGGGGCCGAGCACTCCTAGCCAGCGGTCGTAGATTTCCTGATACTGACCGGTCTTTTTCAGGATCGCAAGCCCCTCGTTGAAGCGGGCCAGCAGCTCTTCATTCCCTTTTTTTACCGCATACCCGTAGCGTTGCGTCGAGATGCTTTTGGCAACAGGAACCAGATTGGAAAGCCGGTGTTCACGAATGATGTACATGCCGGGAAGCATGGCCAGCACGGCGTAGTCATGCTTCCCGGAAGCCAGCAGCCGGAGCGCATCGGCCGGTGTTTCGGTCATCACCAGATTTGATGCGAATCCGAGCGAGGTCAGATAATCATGCATGATGCCGTCACGGAATACGACGATCTCTTTGCCGCGTAGCTCTTCGATGGAATTGACCGGCGGGGTCTCCTTGCGGGCGAAGATGGCGTGATTGATGATGGTGTGCGGGGGAGAGAACGAGAGCGTTTTGGTGCGTTCTTCCGAGTAGGATATCCCCTGCAGAACACCTACGGAACCTTCCAGAAGAGCATTGCGCATCTCCGACCAGCCGCCGAAGCGGAATTCTACCTTCATTCCCATGACATCGGCGATGGCTCTGGTGAGATCGACATTATAGCCAGCCGGTTTGCCGTTTTTGTCCAGAAATTCGTACGGGGGGTAATCGCGATCACCACCGACCACGACGACCTGCTGGGATGCAACGTCGATCTCGGCCGCAGGGAGGTTTGCGGGGTGGGCAAAGAGAAAGAACATCACCAGCATTGCCAGTGCGGCACTGTTCACAATCAGATTCTTATGGTGGAGCGCGGTGCGTGGCATCAAATGTATTCCCGTATGCTCTCGGTGGAAAAATAAGAGTCGTGCCAACTCTAGTGATTTCGAAGTTGAAACACGACCCTGATGGTTTGTCCGATTACGGTATCAGTTCACTCAATATTCTCTGGCGGGTTCAATAAACTGACATTGAGGGTTGCGGACCAGATGCACGAAATGCGCTGCGCACCTGTCTCCGGCAAGGTGCGGTCGAACAGGTTGCCCACATTTTATGCACTCAAAGACAAGCGTATTTCTGTTTCCTCCCGGCGTGGCTTTTCTGACCGCCAGCGCTTTTTCGACAGTTATGACATGGCCAAAAAATTTACACTGGTTTGCGATAGACATTGTTTAATCCCCCATTTAGCACATTATAGTACAGATCATGAAAAGTGCTCATTACATAATGCAACCGATCTTCTCATTAATCTCCAAATCATAATCTAAAACACAAGTATAAAATTGTAAAATGAATTCATCACGGTTGGCGGATAATTACACCAATTCCTCAATGGTACCACCCGGTTTCAAAACAAAACGGCTGCCGCGCCATTCAACCCGATTGCCCATGAATGACAGCGCCCAGGCAAAAAATGCCAGCATATCCCGCAGCGGGATCAGCCAGAGCCAGCGCGGCAGCAGGTCGTCACGGACAAAACGACGGCTGTAGACGGTGCTGACGCCCAGGCGCACTCCGTACAGCAGTGCCACCGCTGCCAGGCCGTGTATCGGAGTCGAGGCCAGCACTGTTGCCAGCAGAGCACCGGGAAACGGTAGCGTGATGCCGGAGGCCAGATAACCGCCAGGTCTACTGACCCGCATGGTTCGTGCCCAGCGTAGCTGCCGTGACAACACGGTCATAAGATTTTCCGTTTTTATCACGCTTTCAACAAAACAGGAATCAAGGGCGATACTCCATCCGGCGCAGTGAATCTTGTTGCCAAGCTGATAGTCATCGGCCAGATAGTCGGCCAGCGCTTCAAAACCACCAATGTCCTTGAGTGCCTTCCGCCTGACCGCCATAGAAGCACCCAGAGCGAAGGTAAGTCCTTCCAGTTGTCTGGCCACCATGACATTGGGGATCATCTCGACGGTGAAACCGGTCGCCTCAAGGGCGGTGGCAATACCATGCACGTCGGAGGTGCGATAGAGCGACGTAACCAGACCGACCTGAGGGTCGGAAAAATGGGCGGTGACTGATTGGAGATAATCCGGTTCAACGAAAATATCGCTGTCGCTGACGATAATGATGTCATGCACAGCCTGCGGAAAGGCGTTAATCAGATTCGACACCTTGTAATTCGGCCCGTGGAGGGCAGGGTTGATAACCAGCGAGATGGTGTGGTTGGAAAAATCGTCCATCAACTGCCGTATGACCGGAATAGCCGGATCGTCGGGCGATGCTACGGCAAAAATAAGCTGTTGCTCCCCCGCATACTGCTGGCAGCAGAAGGACGCAAAGTTATCATAACTGTCATCATCCATGCCCTTGACCGGTTTTAGGATCGAAACTCCGGGGGGGGAGGCTTGAGAAGCATGATGGCCTGGCTTTTTGAAGTATTTCAGTGCGCAGACCAATGAGATCAGCGAATAGCCGAGCGCCGGAAGAACGGCTATGAAGGGGAGCAGGGAGCGCAGCATGTCAGGACACTTTCTGGACGAGAAGCAGGTATGGCGCTCCGGCGCTGACGTTAGTCTGCCCCATGCGCCAGCAGTGCCAGTACCGCGGATTCAACCCGGCGGCCCACGCCTCGACGGTGGATTGTTCTTCAGCGCCGCCGTCGTGGCCGGGGTAGATGGTCACCAGCACGATTCCGCCGACAGTCAGCAGTTGCAGCGACTGTTCGAGAGCGATGCCGGTTGTTTCGGAGCGGGTGATGATGCTGCGATCTCCGCCGGGGCGGTAGCCGAGGTTGAACAGGACAGCCTGCACCGGTTCCGTGACATGCTGAGCCAACTCTTCGTGCCCTTCCTGGAGGAGTGTCACCCGGTGTGACAGATCGGCGGTGGCCAGCTTGTGGCCGGTTTCGGTTATAGCCTGCTGCTGAATGTCGAATCCCCAGACGTGGCCGCGGTCGCCGACCAGGTCGGCCAGCAGCAGGGTGTCATTGCCGTTGCCGCAGGTCGCATCAACGGCGCGATGACCGTCGTGCACAAAATTGCGCAGCAGCAGGTGCGAAAGGGGCACCGGTCCGCGCAGCGCCGGGATGGTAAAACAGGTGGAGTCTGTCATAGCGCGGAAGAGTAGCAGAATCCGGGGGCTTTAGCCACTGTGAATTTGTTTGTAATCGGGCGGCAAACGCGGTACTACGACAGCATGATACTACGAAAAACAGTGGGAAAAGAGCAGAACGGATTCCGTCTTGATGATGCCATTGCAACTCTCTGTACAGGGGTCAGCAAATCAGAGGCGCGCCGCATCATCGACCGGGGCGGCTGTACGGTCAATGTTGCCCTGGTGCGGGTAGCGTCCCGGAGCGTCAAGGCGGATGATGTCATTGAGATAGGCGTCATGGAAACCGGGCGGTTTCAGGAGCTGCACCTGCCGAAGGAAGCGTTGCTGTACGAAGACGGGGAGCTGATAGCGGTCAACAAGCCGGCCGGAATCAATAGCCAGCGTACGCCCTATCAGTTGAAAGGAACGCTGGAATATTGGGTGTCGGAATATTTCAAGGCGCAGGGGAGTAATGAACCTGCCCGGGTTGTCCATCGCCTCGACCGGGGCACATCGGGAGCGATGCTCTTTCCGAAGAACCGGCAGGCTGCTGCCTGGCTATCACGGCAGTTTCAGGACGGCCTGGTCGATAAGCGGTATCTGGCGCTGGTTTCAGGGAGTCCTGATAATGAAAGCTGGACGGTTGATGCGCCGATCGGCAAGATTGCTTCGGCCCGTTACGGGATTGTTGAGGGGGGCAAAGCGGCAAAAACAGAATTCAGGACGGTTGCGTCAGCCGGAGGGATCTCACTGGTAGAAGCCAGGCCGCTGACCGGCCGCACCCACCAGATCCGGGTGCATCTCGCTTCGGTCGGTCTGCCGATAGTCGGTGATGTGACCTATGGCGGCCAGGCGGCCGGTCGGATGATGCTGCATTGCTCGGCGATGACGTTTCAGAATGCGAAAAAAAGGGCAGTCACGGTTAACGCGCCGCTTGATGGTGAGTTTGAAGAGATTGCTCGCGGGTTGGCGCAGATTATTTGATAATCTAATCCCCGAAAACCTGGGCGCTGAAGATGTAGATGTCACACTCCCCCTGCCAGGTGTCTTTCGGCAGACCGGCTTTAATGCAGGTATGCTGCAGGAATTCGTCACGGTTCCAGCCGTATTCGGTTGCCACTTGCGGCAGCAGAACGCCGCGATAACTCCCTTTGATGATATAAATGCCGTGGGTGCCGACCTTGATTTCTTCAACCGAGGCGGCTTTTGCCAGTGGCGAAAGCACTGAAATATCGAGTACGAAATCAGCCAGATCATCGGCTTTCATCGGGTAGAAACGTGGATCGCGGGTTGCCGCCGAAACTGCCATCTCCTGCACCAGTTGGTATAGCGGCTGCTCGGACACAAAATTGCCGATGCATCCGCGCAATTGGCCCTTCTGTTTGATCGTGACAAAACAACCGGAATGGAGGTTCAGCCCAGGGGATGCTGATGAAACGGCGGGGACTTTTCCGCTTGTGACGTAATTAACAATGGTTTCCCGGGCAATCTTTAGCAGTTCTTTCTGTTCCTTTTTGGTCAAAAGTTCCGACATGGCTGTACCTCGGTAAATTGTTATAAATTCAGGATCAGTAATTTTTCCTTCTGAATAGTCCGGTTTTGATGCTGGTCACCCGGTCGAGAAACAGCACACCGTCCAGATGATCCATCTCGTGCTGAATGGCAACCGCCTCGAATCCGCTGGCGGTGATCTCGCGAAGTGTGCCGTCCGGCTCGCTGAACCGCAGCGTGATCTCGGTGGCCCGATCAACATCGCCGGTATAGTCCGGTACGCTCATGCACCCTTCACGCATGGTGGCCAGGCCGCTGCGGCTGGTTATCTCCGGATTTATCATGCACAGCAGTCCGTGGTTATTGTCCTTCCCGTGGCGGTTCTTTGAGACATCCACCACGCAGACACGGAGGATTACGCCGATCTGTGAAGCGGCGACGCCGACCGAACCGGGCCCCTCATGCATCGTATCAACCAGATCCTGAACCAGATCATGGATGCTTTGGTCGATTAGCACAACGGTATGGCAAAGCTTTTTCAGCACCGGGTGCGGATATCGTAAAACAGGTTGAACCGGCATTGTTAGAAGGACACCGGAGTTATAACCCTAACGCCTATTTCCACGTTCAGCTCTTTTTTCAGGCTGGCCAGTATCTGCTCGACCCCTTCGGGAGTTTCGCCATCCGGCAGCGCCACTTCCAGCATCAGCACATAAACCGGTTCCTCCTCGGTTCCGATCAGCTTGGTATTGAGGTCGGTGATGTTGATGCTGCGAGCCGCCAGCTCGCGGGTGACACGATAAACGATGCCCGGCTGGTCGGCGCCATAAACCGAAATCATGCAGATTTCACCACTCGGTTCCTGCCGGATAACCTCATCAGGATGCAGCGTTCGAACTCCGAGCGTCATCCCGGTCCGGTCACAGACCGGTTTCAACTCATCTATCAACCGTGATTTGCTGAACGGTTTTTTCAGCGAAACGATCAGGATCATGGCAAATTCGCCAGCCAGCATCGTACAACTGGAATCGGCAATATTGCAGCCGAGGTTGAACAGTCCCTCGGAAATAGCGGCCACGATGCCGGGACGGTCTTTGCCGACTACGGAGACGGCGTAATGCAGAACTTCCGGTTGTTTCGTCATGATATACCCCCTGAACATGGTCTCGTCACGGTTATCGCACCAAAATGATTGCATCTGCAAATGTTTTTTGAAGATTATCCCGTTCTGGTGTGCATAACTTCTTGCATTCTGTTAAACATTGGACGCAACGCTAGATAAGGAAAGTAGTTTACGAAATGGCTGGATAATATACAGAGTGGCTGTTGATGTGACTACTTGAGCAGGTTGAACTCATCGACAATTCTTTTGCGATATGCAGTGATATCCTTTTCAAGGGATTGGAGGGTTGCAACTTTCTCTTTGATGCTGTTTAAATGGGTGCTAAGCAGTTCAATCAGTCGCGGCATGATCTTTTCAGGAACCTTCTGTTCTTTGTCATAAAGGTCGGCCAGTTCCTTCATTTCTTCAAGAGTCAGCCCAAGCGTCTTCACCTTCAGCACGAATTTGAAACGTTTGATATCTTCTTTTTCATAGTACCTCACCTTTCCATCGGTCCGCTTGGGAGGTTCTACAAGGCCCATCTTTTCATAAAGTCGAATAGTTCTTGTCGTGATCCCCAACTGTTCCGCCAAGTCACTAATCTGCATATGTTCTTCATTACTTAATCGCATACTTCTCCTTTATGTTAACTTGCTATATATGCGAAGTATAATAAGATTGTCAAGAATATTATTATACTTGACATGGACGTCAAGTTCAAGTATAACACCATTACAGTTTAATATTTTTTGTTCGAGGTCACCTATGGAAGCTACCCGTCAAATATACTGGAACATGGGGCACGGCGTTGTCATACCGATGTATATTCTGGCCTTTGCCGCCTTCGGCGTTCTGGCCTGGGGATTTTGGCAACGCCTGCCGATCTGGCGTCAGGGGAAAGCGCTTGACCGTTTCGATCATTACGACGAACGGGTCAAGCGGATGATCTCCGAAGTATTCGGCCAGGCAAAAGTCTTCCGCGTCACTGAAGGGGGCGTGTTCCACTCCATCTTTTTCTGGAGCTTCCTGATTCTCTTCGCCGGCACGATGCTGGTCATGTTTCAGGCCGACTTCTTTACCCCGGTGCTGAAGGTAAACCTCCTCTCCGGTGAATTCTACAAAGCGTTCTCGCTGGTGCTGGATATCGCCGGTATCCTCGCCATCGTCATGCTGGCCGGGCTCTTCATCCGCCGCTTCGTCACCAGGCCCGACGGGCTCGAAATCGTCAGGGACGACTACATCGTCCTGCAACTCCTCTTCGCCATCCTGATAACCGGTTTCCTCATCGAAGGGGCCCGCATGGCCGCCACCGAACTGCAGCAGAACCCTGCACTTGCCCGATTCTCCCCCGGCGGCCTGCTCGCGGGACAGCTCTTTACCACGCTGACCCCTGGCACCCTTCTGGTCACCCACAAAATCCTCTGGTGGCTCCACTTTGTGCTGGTACTCGGCTTTTTCTGCGCCGTCCCATACACCAAGCTGCGCCACATCCTTACCACCAGCGCCAACGCCTTCCTCGCTCCCTTTGAAGCGAAAGGGAGCATCGCCACCATCAACATGGAAGATGACACGGTAGAACAATTCGGCACCGCCACCATCAGCGACCTCAGCTGGAAAGACATCTTCGATGCCGACGCCTGCACCAGCTGCAAACGCTGCCAGGAGCGCTGCCCGGCCTACACCACTGACAAGCCTCTTTCGCCGATGAAGCTCATCAAACAGATCGGTGAACTCGCCGAAGGGAACCCGACCGGCAGCCTCAGCGAAACCATCAGCCAGGACGCCATCTGGGCCTGTACCACCTGCCGCGCCTGCCAGGACATCTGCCCGGCCAACATCGAACATGTCAACAAAATCCTCGAAATGAGAAGAAACCTCACCCTCATGGAGGGCGCCTTCCCGGGAGACGAAGTAAAAACCGCAGTCAATAACATTGAAGTTAACGGCAACCCGTTCGGCCTCGCTTTTGCTGCAAGAGGGGACTGGGCGGAAGGCCTGCAAATATCCGTGATGGAACAGGACTCCGACGTCGACATCCTCTACTTCGTCGGCTGCTATGCCTCCTTTGACAAACGGAACCAGGCCATAGCGCGCAACTTCATCACGATCTGCAACGCCGCCGGTGTAAAAGTCGGTATCCTCGGCAAGGAAGAAAAATGCTGCGGCGAACCGGTCAGAAAACTGGGCAACGAATATCTCTACCAGATGACCGCAGCAGAAAACATCGAACTGATCAAAACCTACAACGTCAGGAAAATCGTCACCACCTGTCCGCACTGCTTCAACACCCTGGCGCGCGACTACAAAGATCTTGGCTTGGATATACCGGTCGAGCACTACACAACCTATATCAACACCTTGCTGGAAAATAATAAACTCAACCTGACGCCGGAGACGTTCAGATACACTTATCACGACTCCTGCTACCTCGGCCGCTACATGGACATCATCGAACAGCCGCGCAGCATTCTTACGCGGGCAGGCGGTTCAATCACCGAAATGGACAAGAGCGGCTACGACAGTTTCTGCTGCAGCGCCGGCGGCGGCCGCATCATCGCCGAAGAAAAACTTGGTAGCAAAATCAGCGAAGCAAGGATCAAGATGGCCACAGACACCGGCGCGCCTCTGCTGGTGTCCAACTGTCCCTTCTGTATGACGATGTTCGAAGATGGCATCAAGACCGGCGGTGCCGAAGACGTGCTGCGGGTCAGAGATCTGGCCGAGATCGTCGCCGAACGAATAGTGGCTTAACGGCAATTTAAACACAGAGCAACGGAGCAACAGAGAGAAGCAAAAATGTGGGTAAAACAGTACAAATGCAGATATGGTTTAACCCCAAAAAACGGTTTTCTCCGTTGCTCAGTTGCTCTGTGTTTCAAAAGAATTTTCTGGAGGTAACACCATGAAACTGCTCGTCTGCATCAAACAGGTCCCGGACCTGGAATCCCGCTTCAAACCGGACGCTACCGGAACCTGGTTCAGCGAAACAGACCTGGCCTTCCGTATGAACGAATACGACGAATACGCCGTTGAACAAGCGGTACGGCTGCGGGAGCAGCTGGGCGACAGCTGTGAACTCACGGTTCTCTCCATCGGCCCCGACCGCGTCGTAGAAGCGATCAAAAAAGCCCTCGCCATGGGGTGCGATAACGCCGCCCACATCCAGGACAATGCTGCCTCAAGCAAAGACCCGTGGCAGATCGCCGCAACAATCGCCGCCTATGCGAAAGACAAAGGATTCGACATCATCTTCACCGGCATGCAGTCGCAGGACCGCGGCTCGGCGCAAGTCGGTGTCACGGTTGCCGAACTGCTCGGCATCGCCTGCACCACGACAATAGTCGGCTTCGCCTGCGATAGCGGCACCATCACCGCCAAACGTGAACTCGAAGGCGGCATCAAGGGGGTCGTCAAGCTGAAAACCCCGGCTCTCGTCACCTGTCAGCTTGGCCTCAACGTACCGCGCTACCCGACCCTACCGAACATCATGAAGGCGAAGAAAAAAGAGATAATTGCGATTCCGGTAGGTGATCTGCTCAAAGAAGAAGCCCTTGCCATCACGGCCAGCTTCCACCCGCCAGCCAAAAAAGGTGGCGGCATCGTCCTTGAAGGGGATGTTGCCGACCTGGTCGAAAAAGTCATAGCGATACTCAAAGACAAAACTGCGGTACTGCGATAGGAGACCACCATGAAAACACTACTGATAGGCGAATACCGCGAAGGCAAACTACTTGAATCCACCTACGAACTGCTCAGCTTCGCCGCGCAGCTGAACGCCGATACCGCCATGCTGCTGGTCGGAAGCGAATCACAACTTCCCGCTTACGCCGGCACCCTCTATCTGGCCGACATAGCGACCTGCGGCGAATACAACCCGGACCTGCACAAGAAACTTATCCTTGACGCGGTACAGAAAGAGAACCCCGACTGCATCGTCTTCCTGCACTCCTCATACGGCTGGGATCTTGCCCCGCGGGTTGCCGCCGCCTTGAAAGCCGCCCAGATATCGGAAGTAATCGCCAATCTGGACGGCGGCTTCGAAGTCGGCTGCTGCAACGCCAAGATGCGCCGCACCGTAAAATCAACCACCGCCAGAACGGTGATCACAATACAGGCCGGCGCCTTCCCCGTGTTGCAGCCGGGCGGCTCGCCGGCCGTACAGAAACTGACTGCGGACAGTAGCGGTAACCTCGAATTCATCGGTTACGAACCTGCCGAAAAGAAAGACGTCGATCTCGCCAAGGCGGAAGTCATCGTCACCGCCGGACGCGGCATCGGCAAGAAGGATAACGTCCCGGTAATCCAGGCGCTCGCCAGGGCGCTTGGCGGCGAACTGGGCGCGAGCCGCCCGGTAGTCGATGCCGGGTGGGTCGAACACAGCCATCAGGTCGGCACCACCGGTCAGACGGTATCCCCTAAACTGTACATCGCCTGCGGCGTCAGTGGAGCGATCCAGCACCTTGCCGGCATGAAGAAGTCTGACTTCATCATTGCGATCAACAAGGACAAGGATGCGCCGATAGGTGAGGTTGCCGACGTGCTGGTGGTTGCCGATGTCATGCAGTTCGTGCCGGCGCTGACGGCGAAAGTGGCAAAATAATTATTTATTTCGAGCAGGAGACCTCTGAAATGGGAAAAAACAAAGAGCAGCCCAGGTACAATATTCTTTCAATGCGGATCTCTGATGAAGAGATGTCCGTCTTGACTGAGATGAAACAGCAAACCAGTAAAAGCACGTCAATGCTGCTACGGGAAGCAATGCGTCTTTATTCCAGTTCTCAGGCGTTTGCCGCCAACCGGGAAATGGCGGCCTGAACAAACGGGTGTTGGACAAGCAGATACTGCGGAAAAATACCTGAAAGAGGTTAGATGAAAACAAGGAGTCGTCTCCATGCTCGTCATATCATGCATAAAACAGGTGCCTGATACCACTCAGGTCAGGATCGACCCGGTAACCAACACCCTTATCCGGGAGGGTATTCCCTTTATCATCAACCCCTACGACTCTCACGCCCTTGAAGAAAGTTTGAGGCTTAAAGATCGCTACGGCATGCGCACTGTTGCGCTCTCCATGGGGCCGCCAAACACGGTGGCTACTCTAAAAAAAGCCTACGCCATCGGCGTCGATGAAGCGATCCTGCTTTCCGACCGCTGCTTTGGCGGCGCCGACACACTGGCCACCAGCAAGGTGCTCTCGGCGGCTATCGAGCGGCTTGACAAACAGGAGAAAGTCGGCATCGTCTTCTGCGGCAAACAGACTATCGACGGTGACACCGCCCAGGTCGGTCCCGGCATCGCCTCCCGCCTCGGTTTCAGCCAGCTCACTTTGGTTGACCGCATCGAATCGATCGATTTTTTGCGCAAGAGGATCAAGGTGCGCCGCAAACTGGAAGGGCGCCACGAAATCGTAGAAGCGCCTCTGCCGGTTATGATCACGGTCGTCAGGGAACTGAACCGTCCCCGCTACCCTACTGTACCGATGCGCATCGAGTCGGAGGAAAAAGAGATCAAGGTCTGGGATAACTCGGTGCTCAAGCTTGATGCCGAAACCGTCGGCCTCAAAGGCTCACCCACCTGGGTCAGCAAAATATTCTCACCGGAACGTGACCAGGGTGAAATCATCGGCGACGGCATCAATGATCCGGCCGGCACCGCCAACCTGCTGATTGACAAACTGCTCAGCAAAGACCTGCTGGCGGTGTAAAGGCGTGAATAGTGAATGGTGAATAGAGGCGAAAAGACTTTCTTCACCATTCACTATTCACCTTTCACAAGATCTCATTCAAGGATTCGACCATGACTGACATAAAGAAACCGAAGAAACCTCGCGGAGTCGCCAGCGTGATCGCGGGCAGATGCATCGCCTGCGGCGCCCGCTGCCAGAGTGCCTGCCCGGTCAACTGCATCGAAATGACCGATTCCGGCGAACCGATTGTAGAGTCCGCAAAATGCATCGGCTGTCTCAAATGCGTCAAAGTCTGCCCGACCGAAGCGCTGGAGATGTTCTTCACCCCGGAAGAACAGAAGCTCTTGGCCGAACTGGCCGGGGAGGCAGGCTGCGCAGTTGAGGAAGAGCTCGACGAAGAGGGGCAGCGGATTCAGAAGATGCTCGCCGGCTACCGCGGCGTCTGGGTCGTCATCGAACAGTTCGAAGGGGTCACGGCCAAGGTGTCGTGGGAACTTTTGGGGACCGGAGCCGACCTGGCCAAAACTCTTGGCGTGCAGCTCAGTGCGGTCATTCTCGGGCAGGACGTCAGACATTTGTGCAACGAGGCGTTCGAACACGGCGCCGACCGGGCGATCATACTCGATGCGCCGGTATATAAAAATTACCGTACCCAGCCCTACTCCGACGCCATCTGCCACCTGATCGGGAAACACAAACCGGAAGTCATCCTGATGGGCGCCACCGCGCAGGGGCGCGACCTGGCCGGAGCCGTGGCCACCTTCGTCAAGACCGGACTGACCGCCGACTGCACCGGCCTCGGCATCGACGACAAACGCAACCTGATGCAGACCCGCCCGGCCTTCGGCGGCAACATCATGGCCACCATCATGTGCGACAAGTACCGCCCCCAGATGGCCACTGTGAGGCCGCACGTCATGCATATGCCCGAACTGCAGCCCGGCAGAAAAGGTGAAATCATCCACGAAGCCTTTGCCCCGCTGGAAGAGGATGTGCTGGTCAAGGTGCTGGAAATCATTAACGACCGTGACGGCAAGGATCAGGTAGACGTTGCCGCCGCCGAGATCATCGTATCCGGTGGGCGCGGCCTGATGGGTAAGGAGAACTTTGCCCTGCTGCAGGAACTCGCCGATGAACTAGGCGGAGTGGTCGGAGCATCGCGCAGCGCCGTTGATGCCGGCTGGATCTCCCACAGCCGACAGGTCGGCCAGACCGGCAAGACAGTCCGCCCAAAAATCTACATCGCTTGCGGCATCTCAGGCGCGATCCAGCACATGGTCGGCATGCAGGACTCCGACGTCATCATCGCCATCAACCGCGACCCGGAGGCTCCTATCTTCCAGATCGCCACTTACGGTGTGGTAGGCGACCTGTTCCAGATTATCCCGGTACTCATCAGCAGAGTACGGGATCTCAAAAGTAAAAACGGCAGTTACGAGCCGGAAAGAGCTGCGGCCTGAAACATACATATTGTTTAGAGGTACTCCATGTCTTTACATCAAACAGTTTTTACCGCCGTTTTTTCAATATCGGTTTTCTCATTCCTGTTCAGCTGCTACCAACGGCTACAACTGGTCGCCGTCGGTGCTCAGGAGAATCGTACCGATAACCCGCTCGCCCGTCTGCTCGGCACGTTTACCTACGCCTTTGCCCAGAAGCGGGTCCTGGCGCGTCCGTACGGGATCAACCACTTTCTGCTCTTCTGGGCCTTCATGCTGCTGCTGGTTGCCAATGGCGAATTCATACTGGAAGGGTTGATTCCGGGCGCGCGCCTTGAAATTTTTTTACCGCCTGCTCCGTACCATGTACTTCTGCTGCTGTTTGATATCGTCTCCCTGGTTGCCCTCGTATCTGTGCTGGCGGCGTTCGCCCGCCGCCTCTTCTTTCCCCCCCGATATCTGGGGAACGACTACACCAAGCCGGCCAGCGGCGAGGCACTGCTGATCCTGGCGATGATCGCCACCCTGATGGCTGCCTTCTTTCTGCTCAACGCCGGCCATATCGCCTTGGGTCAGCCGGACGCATGGCGACCGGTATCAACGGCAATCGCCTCCTTGCTGAAGGGCCTGCCCGACCCGATCCTTGCTGGGACGGTACAGGTGTCGTGGTGGCTGCACGCCGTTGTGCTGCTGCTGTTCATGAACTTTCTCCCCCGCAGCAAACATATGCATATCCTTACTGCCATTCCCAACTGCTACTTCCGCAGCCTGGAAAAACCGAACACCCAGCCCCGGGAGAACTTTACCAAAGGGGAACGTTACGGCGTCAGCAGCGTCGATCAATATAGCTGGAAGGACCTGCTCGATTCATTGACCTGCACCGAATGCGGCCGTTGCCAGGACCTCTGCCCGGCGCATAATACCGGCAAGCCTCTTAATCCGCGCAAAATTGTCCACGATATCAAGATCAACCTGCTCAGGAACGGCCCCACGATGAGTGTCAGTTATAAGGGAGACTTGGCGTTGATCGGCGATGCCGGTGAGGGCACCATCTCTGAAGAGGCGATCTGGTCCTGTACAACCTGTGGCGCCTGCACAACGGTCTGCCCGGTGCTGATCGAGCAGATGCCGAAGATCATCAAGCTGCGCCGTCATCTGGTGCAGGAGAAAGCACAGTTTCCTGAAGAGCTTCTCAACCTGTTCGAGAACATGGAACAGCGCAGCAACCCCTGGGGGCTCGCACCGTCCGAGCGGACAAAGTGGAGTTCACAGCTCGGTGAGCGCAGCTTCGTACCTGGCAAAACCGAGTACCTCTTCTTCGTCGGCTGCGCCGGCACCTTCGACAGCCGCAATAAACACGTTACCGTGGCGCTGGCTACCATCATGGATGCGGCAGGGGTCTCCTGGGGAGTGCTCGGCAAGGAGGAACTCTGCTGCGGCGATAGCGTCAGACGTCTTGGCAATGAATTCGTCTTTGACAAGATGGCGAAGGAAAACGCGGCGCTGTTCAAGGAGAAGCAGATCACTAAAATAGTAACTCAGTGCCCGCACTGCTTCAGCTCAATCAAGAACGACTACAGACAGTACGGTCTGGAAATAGAGGTCATCCACCATTCCGAGCTGATCGCGGATCTGGTAAAGAGCGGCAGGCTGAAGATTCCGCACAAGGCTGATCAAGGCAAGGTCATCTTCCATGACTCCTGCTATCTCGGCCGCCACAACGACACCTACGAAGCGCCGAGGAATGTTCTGACGGCAGCGACCGGCAAAGCACCTGCCGAATTCGAACGGAACCATGAAAACGGTTACTGCTGCGGCGGTGGCGGGGGAAGAATGTGGATGGAAGAACAGACCGGTACGAGGATCAACCTCGAACGGGTCGCGGAGGCAATGAAACAGCAACCGGATACGCTCTGCGTCAGCTGCCCCTACTGCATGACAATGATGGAGGACGGGCTCAAAGACCTGGGTATGGCTGACCAGTGCAGAGTAAAAGATATTGCAGAGGTCGTGGCTGAGGCGCTGCGATAGTCATCAGGCGGCACAATGAGTAAAACCGTGGCACCTGCAAGCGATTTCCGGTGGATTCAAATAAGCATTCTCTGGTCATTGTAGCCGCTTTTAACTTTGACAAGCAGCGGCATTTTTATGCTACTATGCTCCCAAAACACCGTTTGGGGGTTGGGCATGCAGACCATAGATTCCTTGATCAGAGAGAGTTGCCAAAAATATAGTGACCAACCGGCACTTCGTTACAAACTGGCCGGTACATGGCAGGAAATGACGTATGGCGCTTTGTGGGAACTGTCAAATCGCATCGCGGCCGGTATGATAAAGTGCGGTTTTAATGTAGGAGATCATGCCGCCCTGCTGGCACCGTCATCACCTCAATGGGTTGCGGCATATCTCGGGATTATTAAAGCGGGCGGAGTTGTGGTCCCGATCGACAAGGAGCTGAAATCAGCTGAATTACGGCACATCCTGGCCGATTGCGATGCCCGCTTCGTCTTCAGCGCTCCACCCTGTCTTGATCTGGTCCTGGAAATTTTCCCTGACATTCCGATGTTGGAATATATTGTCACACTTACGCCGGCATCAGCAGACGCAGCAAGTTCGGAGGCTGTGCAGGTGCTGGATAAATTGATTGAAGAGTGGAGGGAACTCGTTGCTGCTGTGGACCTGCCGGTAAATCGGCGTACAACGCTGGAAGTGCTGGCTCGTCAGGTATATCGCCTGTTATCCCCGTCCAGCTCTGAAGCAGGCTCTGCAACAGGATCTAATGATCCTTTTGATCCGGCAGAACGGCTCCGCAACAAGCTCAGCCGCGAAGGGAAATTCCTGTCACTTAATACTCTCTGCCACACTGCCCCTCTTCCTCAAAAACCACGTAAAAACACCGATACAGCCGTGATTCTCTACACATCAGGAACAACGGGGCGCTCCAAGGGCGCCATGCTCAGTCATGCGAATATCGTCTCCAACATCAAGGGGGCGGCAGCACATTTCCGGCTCGATAACACCATGCACACCCTGTCGTTCCTGCCGATTAATCACGTTTTTGAACAGGTCTGCGGTGTTCTGTTGCCGCTCTCGCTTGGTGGACAGATTTCTTTTTGTGAATCACTCAAAAAGCTGGGGGAAAATCTGGCCGAGATTAAACCAACCTTTTTCCTCGCTGTTCCGGTTGTGTACCGAATGATCCTGGATCGGATCATAAAAAATATCAATTCCAAAAAACTCTCGCAGTTCCTCTTCTCTGTACCTCTGACACGACCGATCGTGACCTCGAAAGTGCGGCAAGCCTTCGGTTCCGGCACCATCTTCATCAGCGGCGGAGCAGCACTTGACCCGGCTATTGCCAAAGGGATGACAGAGTTCGGCCTCTCAATCTATCAAGGATACGGTATTACGGAAACATCACCGATTATCAGCGCGGAACAGCCCGGAGCCAAGCGGCTCGGTACCATCGGGCGCCTGCTGGAGCATATTGAAGTGCGGATTGATGAGCCAAACGATGAAGGTGTGGGGGAGATCGTTGTCAAAGGGCCTAATGTCATGCAGGGATATTACAAAAATCCTCAGGCTACGGAGGAAGTGCTCTCTGACGGTTGGTACCGGACCGGTGACCTCGGCGTTTTTAGTAATGATGGTTTTTTGACAATCAGCGGCCGGGTCAAGAACCTGATAGTAACTCCCAACGGCAAGAATGTGTATCCGGAAGAGGTAGAAAACGAACTGCTCAAAAGCCCGTTTATTGCGGAGGTGATGGTGTATGGACACCGGGTCGGCACTTCTTCTGAAGAGATTCATGCCATAATTTATCCGGAGCAGGAGGCGCTTGACAATCAATGCCGCATAGATGGCAACTGCCCGATGAGCGAAGCTGATGTGGAGGCGCTGCTGCGGGTTGAGGTTCAAAAGGCCTGCAATGGCCTTGCTGATTACAAGAGGGTCCGCAAGTTTACGATCCGCGAAGATGAGTTCCCCAAGACAACCACCCGCAAAATCAAACGTTTCGCGGTGGAGGCAAGCATTTCAACCGGGCATTGAGAATGTGGATGGAAGAGAAAACCGCAGGACTTGAGGATACTGACATGAAGTGAATTTTTATTGAAGGGTGCTGCCGCTGTCACCTATTTCACTTGTCTTGTCAGGATTCTTACCGGTTATACCGGCATAAAACGCCTGGATATGAGGCAGGTCAGCTTCAAAGCTGCCACTCGGAACATACGTGCCGCCAAAACCGGCAACCTTCTGTTTAAAATCGATAAATCCAAGTTCAATCGGCACCTGTGCTCCATGGGCAATGTGATAGAAACCGCTTTTCCAATATCGGACCTGCTTGCGGGTTCCCTCGGGCGGAACAATCAGAATAAGATCTTCGTGGGTGGAGAACAGTTCAACGGCCCTCTCAACAAGGTTGTTGGCCTTGTTCCTGTCTACCGGGACACCTCCCAGCCAGCGAAGAAATATTCCGATCGGCGGCGTGAAAAGAGTGTGTTTTGCAAGAAAATATACCTTGAGCCGAAAGGCAAAAACGACTGCCAGCGTCATGGGTAAATCCCAGTTGCTGGTGTGCGGGGCGGCTATCATAACATAGCGGCGAGCGACGGGAATCGTACCTGTAAGCTTCCAGCCAGCTTGCTTCAGATAGAACAGGGAGCAGACGCGCAACAGATTTTTCAGGATCGGCGTATCAAATATTGTAAAAGCAGCCAGACGTATATCAGCCATAAGTCCCCCATTCGCCGATTGTTCGAGAACAGAGCGGCAAACTCATGGTCTGAAGTTTAGACTATGTAGCGGACAAGCGCAACTGGTGGGTTATTCTATTTGCCGAATGCCTGTAGCAGCTGCTGCAGCAGTTGCGGTGCATTTGATTTTATCTTGCCGCCCATGAAATCCATGATCCCGGGGCGGTAGCCGTCATTCCAGATTCTGCCGAACATCTCAGCAGTTGTTTTGCAGATACAGTCTGCATCTTCCACTGTTTTACCATCCTCAACGCTGCAACTCTCCGCATCAAGCGTTACAGTTTTCTTTGTATCATCAATAGAGA
Organism: Geobacteraceae bacterium; assembly: GCA_025355325.1. Classification (GTDB taxonomy): domain Bacteria; phylum Desulfobacterota; class Desulfuromonadia; order Geobacterales; family Pseudopelobacteraceae; genus JACRCG01. The sequence goes on along the minus strand of JANXZX010000197.1, from coordinate 8,109 downwards.
AGTAAAAAGTTGTCGGAATCGAAAAAACTCCTTTTTGATAACTTCCCTGAAATGTACTGAAAATATCTTCCTGCATGTGACATCCTCCATTTTTTTTGTTGTGATTTCAGTGAATGAAGGCGGAGCCGAAGCCCCGCCCTCATTGTTGCGGTACGACTTTATTCTGCCTAGTATCCGAGAATTTTAACCACCGGTGGCAATAAAATTTCCTGCGCTATTGAAGGCGCGACATACACCGCTTTGGCCAGTGGGCCGGTCGTTGTCGGATCGATAACGACTCCCTTCAGCAGGAACGCCACCATTTGGGTCTGGGCAAGCGCCGTATTTGCCGGCGTACTGTTGTCGATCAGGAAGCCGTGCCCGATACCGGTCTGGTTGAACTGGAAATATCCTTCCGCAGGAGTGGTGCCTGCGACATTTTGAGCTCTGGCAAAATCAGTTTTTGCCGTAGGGGCCCCATCAACAACACCGCCCGTACGAGTGTACATAAATAACGCCGGAAGAGTACCGTCAAGGTATTTCAGTTGACTGAAGCCGGGTGCGACAGCCAGAGCAGAGGCTGTATTCAGGATTCCGCGTCCTCCCAGAGCATTGCCGAGATATCGGGTGTTGTCATTTGGAATGACCTGGTCACCGACAGCTTCCTGAATAGCAACACGGCCTGAAAGTCTGGACACACCACCAGCATTTGGGAGCGGGGTCGTCATCGTTGCTGGGTCAACCGTATCGACAACACTCTGAGTTACCTGGAAAAAATTGTTGTAGGTAGGTGTGCCTGCTGTGATCCCGACTGCCGCCAGTCCCGCGTTGATACCGGGGCTGAATGCGGGGCTGTTCTGCAGCAGGTATGCAATACGCCCACCGGGAACACTCAGGAATCCCTTCATGTCGCTGTTCAAGGTGGCCTGTGTGTATAGAGTGCCGGAAGTGGCGAGTGTCGTATTGCCGGCAAGATAGTAAGAACCGATAACTGAACCGAGGCTGACGCTGACGTATTTTATGTCAACCGACGGTGCGGGTATAATGCCCTGGGCCGCAAAACCGCCCGTCCGCATGGTGAGTTCAAGCCGGTTCAGGTTGAATGCGCCCTGCTGAACATTGGTTCGCGCGGCCAACGGTGCACCGACCGCCATGAAGTCCTGGCCCCAGACAGCCCCGGTCGTATGAGTCGGAACAGCCAATGCGCCATGGAGCGGCTGATCGATTGCCACAACCGTGTATCCCGCTGCGGTAAGTGATCCTGCAACTGCCACTACCTGTTCTTTCCGGCCGCTAATGCCGTGCTGGAAGATGACGACTTTCCCGGACGGAACTGTCGGGTTAATCAGAACAAACGGAACAGTGATCGGCGTATGATAATAACTGGTCAAAGCTCCGGCTCCGTCACGGAATGGCTGCAACACGCCGGCCGCGGGGTTATAGGCGCCGGTGACTGTAGAAAGATCGCCGCCGACGGCAGCGGCATTCGCTTTGGCCACGACTGGATCCATCGAAAGCTGAGCGCTGTTAACAGTGCCGGTTACAACGCTCGCCACAGTGGCCGGAAGGGTCGTTGTGGAACCGGTTACCGCTGTCCAGTATGACGCTGCAGGAATAGTCGTTGCGTCATTGACCGCGTTTGTCCAGGTTTTTCCTGTCAGACCACCCAGAGCAGAACCGGCTGCAAAGGCCCGCAGAGCGCTTTCCACCGGCATCATGGTGCCGATGGCATCCTTGGAAACAAATCCGGCACCGGTTGTAATGAAGCGTCCCATGAGGGCGATTTCGTCGCGGCTTGCCACTTTAGAGGCCGTAATTAAATCGTCCATCACCTTGGCGTAACCGGAAAGCTTAATGTCGGTGCCATTCGTTGCCATGGCATTAGCCCGGATCGGCTCCAGGGCGGCAAATGGGCCAACAAGAGCGAATTTTGATTTAAGAATGTCAAAATATGAAGAACTAACAACCGGATTTCCGGTGGCGGCATCCTTTACCCGGTTACTTACAACGTACATATAGCGGGTAGCAGGATACATCGGGAAGTTGGGAAACAGGTGAAGATCTGTACTGCCGGCGGTGTACTTTAGTGTGAACATACCGGTGACGTCAGAAAAGCCGAGTGGGTTGTTTTCCGTTGCCGATGAACTGGTTGAGTCCGCAGTGATCTGGAATACCTTGATATTGGCAGCAGTGACTGTGGTTGCATCAACCGGACTGTTGAATCTAATGTATATCGGAGCATTTACGCCTGACACGGCGCTGGTGGAGCCTACTTCGTAGTAGTTAATGTATGACAACGCCTCAGGAGGGGTCATCGGAGTATTAGCCGGGCGGACGATTGTGCCGCCTGCCGACATGGAATTTGTCAGCGGACTTTTGGCTGTGGCTGTGGCAAGTACGTTCGGCAGTGGTATTTCCCCGGTTGATGGGTTGAATATCACCGCATTGCCGGTGACGCTGCTCGGGTTGTTGAAGCCGGACGGGTCAGTGCCGCTACAGCCGGAAATTATTATAAAACAAAGATATAGCAGAAGTCGCATAATATGTGTGTTCATGGCATTACCTCTCTCGTGTGTAAGTTCGTATAGATATTTGACTGATTACGTCGACTCTCTAAAACTTGACGGTAATTGAGCCGCCGAAGAGATGGACGTCACTCTTGTAGGTGCCGTTTGCTCCGGTAAGCTCTGCCATGTTCTGGTTGCTGACTGTCCTGTCGACAAAGTGGGTCCACATGTACGCAAGGTCAAGCGAGAAGTGTTCGTTGTGAAAGCCCTGGCCGATGCTGAAGCTGTGGCGATCAGAGTCGGGAAGGACCGGGCCGATGGTTGAATCCGGAATAGGATTGGTGTCATACATGTAGCCGGCACGAAGATCGATATTTTTTGTCAGAGCATATTGGCCGCCGACCTTGTAGCACCAGGCATCTTCCCAATTCAGCGGCTTGGGCTTGTTATTGAAGTTGGCAAACTGCGGGCCGTCAAATTGGAACTCAAGTTTTTTCATGGAGCTCCACCCCGTTCGCTCGGCGTCGAATTCAAGGGTTATTTTTTCTGTCGGTTGCCATGCAACTCCGAGAACCAGGCTGTCCGGGAGGACAATCGTACTTGAAACGCCAGAGACGGCACGGGCTCTGGAATAATTGGATGTTGCGCCTGTCGTTAATCCGAGGATGGAAAAGCCGGCCGGTGAGGTTGCCTCAAAATTGGCATTACCTTTTATCTTCAGTTCGACTTCACTCCGGTAGGCAACGCCAAATGAAAGACTTGGCAGTGGCTTCCACTTCAAGCCGGCATTCCACCCGAAATCGGTGGCGGTTCCGTCAAGCCCCATATTGCCCAGTTCATAGGCCGAGTTGGGTACAGACGGGTCGGGGGAGTAAGCCTTTCTTTGCAGAGACACGATGGCATAGGTAATATCCAGTCCGGCTGCTACCGCAAGGTTATAGTCGTCAAAGCGATACGCAACGGTAGGTTGAAAATTGATCGGTTTAACCGCGATGTTCATAATTTCGGCACGAAAAGCGCTGCTGTCATCCCAGCTTTTTGCCAATGGATAAATGGCATTTACCGCAAAACCTATCGAGACGGGTATGCTTTCAAATGAATGGGTTGCGTAAAAGGCCGGAGCAATAAAAATATCCTTCTTCGCCTTTTCGTTCACGGAAGCGCTGCCCACCCCGTTCGGTGCATTGCCACTGAGAGGCGCCGTACCGCTGAATTCGGTTGAGGGCACAAAAATGGTCGTAGAGCCAAGGTTAACCTGGGTGCCTTTGAGGAACGCAATCCCCGCCGGGTTGTAATAAAGAGCTGACGGATCATCGGCCTGCGCAGCAAACGCGTTACCCATTGCCATCGCCTTTGCTCCCTGTTCATTTACTCTCAGTCCTGCCGCCATAGTCAGGGTTGCTGTTCCGGTGATTGTTGCAAGTATCGCCGCTAGAACCAGTTTGTTTTTCATTTTAAAACTCCTTTCCGTAAGTGTGCTCTCCGTGCTTAGTTGCAGGTGTATTCTCGGTCCTTCATGACCTCTGATACGTGTGCGCCACTTAGTGCGGCGCAGTTCTGAATCCTCCCGTTTTTCTATGTTGGGCTCTCATTGACAGCATGTGGCTTCGAAAATACCTCGTAAGCTGTTTCATAACTATTGCCATATTACTCCGTTATATTATTTATAGAACAGTATTTTTTTCAGGCTATGTCACCTTAACGCACATGTCAAGAACAAAATATGTGATTTACAAAAAAACTATTATAGGAGCCATTTTCTGGTGGATATCATTTTTTAAGCGGGGGGAGATGAGGATGTAAATGACAATGCAACCTAGTATTATCGGACAGTTAAAGATGGTGCCATCCAATAAGAATTGAATCAGAATATAAACGGCACAAGAAAAAAATACATCTCAAGTGAGCCTGTTATGATACGTGAACCATCAATGATAAGTGGGCCGAGACATGTATTTGCGGCGTAGATTGCAACTCGCATAAATGCTGATATGATTTATCAGAACAGTTGTTCAAAATGAAAATAGAATAAAATTATACTTGACATGAACGTTAAGTATATGTAGCCTGACTATAAGAAGCATCCGGAGGGGGAACAATGAACAACACAGCGTATCGGTCCGTACCTGACATGCTCAGATGCAATGCAGAAAAATTCAGCAACAGGCTGGCCTTGAAATATCGCAAACAGGGGGCCTTTGTCACCTTGACGTACGCCGCTTACTATGAGCGTGTACTTATGGTTTCAAGAGGACTAGTCAAGATGGGTGTCAAGCCGGGTGACCGGATTGCCATTCTTTCAGAAAACCGGGCTGGCTGGGTTATCGCCGATATGGGCATTCTATGCACCGGTGGTGCGACCGTCCCGATTTATCCGACCAACACACCTGAACAGATCGAATATATGATCAATCACTCAGGCGCCAGGATAGTTTTTGTTTCCGGGAAATTTCAATACAGCAAACTTTTGAAGGTCAGAGAAACCATTCCGAGGCTGGAACTGGTTGTCTCTTTCGAGCGGTTTCTGGGAGACCCGAAGCTGCCGGTGACAACATTCTACCAACTTTCCGAGATTGATTCCCCCATCACTCCTGAAGAGAAGAAGGAGATTGAGGCAGAAATTGACCGCATTGAACCTGGTGACATGCTGACGCTGATCTATACATCAGGTACCACCGGTGTTCCAAAAGGGGTCATGCTGTCACACAGCAACATCCTCACCAATACACAGTATCTCACCGAACAGAGTGGGGTTATATGCGAAAATGATGTGCTGCTCAGCTTTCTCCCCTTGAGTCACATACTTGAGAGGACAGCCGGCTACTATATGACCATTCGCAATGGCTGCCTGATGGCGTTTGCCGATAGTATTGAAAAAGTGCCCGAAAATATGATGGAGATACGACCGACCGTCATGGTGAGCGTGCCGCGCCTGTTTGAAAAGATATACCACCGCATTTTCGAGAATGCCCATCAGATGCCCGCTGTCAAAAGAGCGCTGTTTCATTGGGCGGTCGATGTCGGTAAAAAATATGTTGCCGCCACCTATATTGACAAACAGCCTTCTGCGCTGCTCAATTTTAAATACTCAATTGCTGATCGTTTGATATTCAGTAAGATCAGGGCCAAATTTGGCGGCAACATGAAACTGTTTTGCTGTGGCGGAGCCCCGCTGGACAAGACGATCAATGAATTTTTCTGGGTGATCGGTATCCCGATTTTTGAAGGGTATGGACTGACCGAAACAAGTCCGGCACTTAGCTTCAATAGCTTTGAACATATCCGTTTCGGCTCGATCGGGGTGCCTCTGAATCATACCGATTTCAAGATTGCCGAGGATGGCGAAATCATGGTGAAGGGGCCGCAGGTCATGCTCGGCTACTACAACGATCCGGTCGCCACCGCCGAGGCGATTCATGACGGTTGGTTCAAAACCGGCGATATCGGTCATATAGATGACGGCTTCATATATATTACCGACCGCAAAAAAGAGTTGATTATTACCGCTGGCGGAAAAAATATCGCTCCGCAGCCGATCGAAAATGAATTGAAGATGATAAAGTATGTCTCCTCGGCTTTTGTGTACGGAGATCGTAAACCGTACATTACCGCTCTGATCGTGCCCAACATGGAGAGAATGCTGGAATTCGCCAAAGAGAAGCATCTGCATTTTTTCGAAATGGAGGACCTTGTCATGAATGAGCAGGTCCAGAAATTGTTTGAGCAGCGGCTTGCCGATATCAACAGTCATCTGCCTCCATATGAAACGATCAAGAAGTTCGTGCTGCTGCCCCATGATTTTTCAATAGAGGGGGGCGAATTAACCCCGACCATGAAACTTCGCCGCAAAGTAATTTATGAAAAATACAAGCACAGGATCGAAGATCTGTACTTAGATCACAGCAACTAAAGAATTGTTACCAACAGGGAGGAAATACAATGAAACAGATCAACAAGGTTGCAGTACTGGGAGCGGGTGTGATGGGAGCAACTATCGCCGCGCATCTCGCCAATGCCGGCGTATCGGTACTTTTGCTCGACATCGTGCCACGGGAGCCGAATGCTGACGAAAGTGCAGCCGGGCTGACCATCGCAGACGGCAAGGTACGTAATCGCATCTCTACAGCGGGGCGTGACGGCTTGATGAAGATGAAGCCGGCGCCGTTCTTCCTGCCTGGTTACGCCGCTAATATCGAAGTGGGCAATTTTGAAGATGATATCGCAAAGCTGAAGGAATGCGACTGGATTATCGAGGTTGTCATCGAGAATATGGCGATCAAGAAACAGCTCTTCACCGAAAAGATCGTGCCGAACATGAAGGATGGAGCGATCCTTTCCACCAATACCAGCGGTCTGTCGGTCAACGACATGGCAGATTGTCTGCCGGAGAATGTGCGGAAAAACTTTCTGGTCACTCATTTTTTCAACCCGCCGCGCTACATGCGCCTGCTGGAGATCGTTTCCTGCACCGATACCGATCCGGCAGTCACCGCCTTTATGGCCGATTTCATTGCCAAACGCCTCGGCAAAGGAATTGTGTACGCCAAAGACACCCCCAACTTCATCGCCAACCGTATCGGCGTCTATGCCATCTGCAATTGTGTCCGCACCATGATGGAAACAGGCATGACCGTGGAAGAGGTTGATGCCATTGCCGGTCCGGCAACCGCCCGCCCGAAAAGCGCCGCCTTCCGCACCGGCGATCTGGTCGGCATCGACACGCTTCAGCATGTAGCCGGTAATTCCTACGATTTGCTGGTCAATGACGAGCAGCGTGACATCTTCAAATTCCCTGATTTCATCAAGGAGATGGTCTCCAAAGGGTTGCTGGGGAACAAGAGCAAACAGGGATTCTTCAAGAAGGTAAAGGGGGAGAATGGGCAGGAGTTCTTCTACTACGACTACACTACCGGTGAATATGCACCGTCGCAGCGCCCCAAGTTTGCCTCGATTGAAGCGGCAAAATCCATCGACGATCCGGCCAAACGGCTTCAGGCTGTCGTCACCGGTAAAGATAAGGCGGCCCGGTTCGCCTGGACCAATCTGCGCGATACGTTGATCTATACATTCAACAGGATTCCGGAAATTGCCGACGACATAGTCAACATCGACAACGCCATGAAGTGGGGCTTCAACTGGGAACTGGGGCCGTTTGAAATGCTGGATGCCATCGGCGTTGCCTATTTCGTGGAGCGGGCCGAAAAGGACGGCGTGCAGGTACCTGCCGGACTTAAAGCGATAGAGCGTTTTTACAAGTTTGAGAACGGCCGCACCTATTACTACTGCATTATTACCGGCGAGTACCGTGAAGTGCCGCAAAAAGCGACTCATATCAGCCTGTCGATCCTCAAGCGCAACAATAAGGTTGTTGAAAAGAACAGCGGCGCATCAGTAATCGATCTGGGCGACGGTGTCTTTTGCCTGGAATTCCATACCAAGATGAACGCCATTGGCGGCGAGATACTCTCAATGGTCCATAAGGCGGTCAAACGCACCGAGGAAGAGGGGATTGGTCTGGTAATCGCCAACGAAGGGCCGATGTTTTCGGCCGGCGCTAACCTGATGCTGCTGGCGATGGCGGTTGCCGAAGGGGCGTTCGACGAGATCGCGATGACGGTCAAGG
>JANXZX010000067.1 GCA_025355325.1 Geobacteraceae bacterium | reverse complement strand
CGGCCTTTTTGTCATTATAGCTTTTGTCGGCCAGATCTTCCCGACCCCAGCCGTAGAGGTGGAGCGAAAGGTTTCCGTCAGCCATTTTGTCGGCGGTAAGGCCCAGAAACTGGGTGGCGGGGAGAAGGGTTTCCTTGGAGGCGCCGGGGATATCCCGTTTGCTGATGCCGAGCAGAGTGGAGGAGTCAACGGTTACGTCGGCAGCGAGGACGCCGGACGAAGAGGCTGCAAGAGAAACTGCACAAAACAGGGCGCAACAGGCGTTCTTCATGGCGTGACTCCTGTATATTATTATTTACATGGTCTTTTCATAATATAACAATGTTTTCTGGCAGGCAACTAAAAAGATTTCTTTTGTCTTGTATCGGCTCCGCGTCATAGTTTTTGGGACTCAGAAAATTCTGGTATACCGTTTTTAAACGTAGGGGCAAAGCAAATGTCTCACTTGCTTTGCCCTTAGTTGCTCTACGGAGATCAAAGGCGAGCGAAGCAGATGAAACTTGCCGAGCCGCTACATGACATAAACGTTATTTTGCCCATCCGGAATTCTCAACACTTTTTCAAAAATGTCCGGTTTGCTTTTTGCTATTAGCTCCCCTCCCTTGACGGGAGGGGACCGAGGGGTGAGTGTAGCTGCGAACGGGTAAAATGTAACAATTCCCCCCGCCCCCTAACCCCCGCCCGCCAGGGGCGGGGGGACTTTAAGGGCTACTGCAACAATCCGCCACGTGCTTTTATTGATACGTAGTATCAAAATTCACCGAATTACCGGCAGGGGTGGTGATATCATGCGTGGTGGTATTTTCCTGTCCGATTTGTGCCAGAGAGTCAGCCACCGGCATTGCCGTCGGAGTCACACCGGCGGTGGTCAACGATAATATAACGGTGGCAAATTCGGAACCTTTCCCTGTCGCGGAGCTCTTCAAGGCGACTCTGCCGCTGTTGTACATGTTTATAGTCAGGACTCTGGATGCGATATCGTAGGTGCTTCCGGAAAAATCAGCCGCATTTACTTTTATGGTGCCGGACGGCACAATCACACCATCGCGAAGTTTGGTGAGTCCGGAGACGGCTCCCGGAGCAGACGAATAGTTCACAAGTACTCCGCTCGGAATATTCAGGGTTGTTTTTGTCGTGGCAACAATATTTGTCGCCGAGGTTATATTTCCAAACAGAAATACCTTGGTATTAGCTTTCGTTACAGGACCGCCACCTCCACCTCCACCGCCGCCACAGGCGACGAGAGCCAGAACAGAAAATGCGCCGAGAATAATTGTCATGAGATTTGATTTCATAAATGTGATCTCCTGGTTTGGTGTAAAGGGGAGGCCCCAAAGTGAGGAGCCTCCCGTGCACTTAAAATCCTGAAATTGTTATCAAGCCGACACTGCGGAGCATGATAGTGTAGACGTCAAGCAGATCAATCTTGCCATCCGGATGTGACGTGCCACCAGAAAACGGAGCAATATCCGCATGAACCAGATCAACCGGCGTCGCAGTTGCAAACCCGCTGGCAATCCGTAACGCCCTCAGGCTGCTGGCCAGGTAACTCGATGTGCCCGGCAGCAGACCATCTTTTGTACCAAACAGAATCGTAGCCGTTATTGGCGCATACAGGTTGCCGCCATTGCCGGCGCCGTCACGGAACCGGACGTACACGGTTTTGGTCCCCTCGCCAGGAGTGAGGGTCCATGTTTTTGTCGCTGTGGTTGTGTTGATCCCATCGGCAGGGAAGGTCTCCTCGGCAGTGTAGGTCACGCCGTCGTTGGAGAACTGCATCGTCTTGATTCCTGTGCCATCCTGGGCGGACAGATTAAGCGTGACCGCCGGACTGTCGGTCCAGTTGCCGCCGTTGTTAATTTTGATGTTGGCAACAAGGTCTTCCGGATGGATATCCCAGATTCCGGTCTTCACCGCTTCAAGATTGCCGGTTTTATCGACCGAGCGGTATTTTATTGTCGTCGAGGCACTGACCAGGATCGGAGCAGTATATAGGGTAGAGCCTGCTGTCGGATCAGAACCGTCAGTCGTGTAGTAGATTTTGCTGCATCCGGAACCACTTCCGTCACTGCAGGTAAGAGTTACATTTACCGGCGGATTGGGTGCCAGACTAGAGTAAGTGCCAGGTACCGGGGTTGCTGTAGTAACCGGCGCGGTCGTATCAAGAAGGATCGTTGTTGTCACGGGAGAATACAGCAGGCCGTTAGGCAACGAATTGTCTCGGAATACGGCGTACACCACTTTTTGCCCATCACCTGGTGTAAGTCTCCATGTCTTGTTAGTGGTATACGGTTCTTCAACTGAATATGATAATCCGTCGTTGGAGAACGCCATTGTATTCACACCGCCGGTGCCCGGATCTACGGCATCAATTGCCAGATGTGCAACTGCATCGTTGGTCGACGCGGCACCGCCGTTGATAGTAAAGGTGTTCACTATCAGGTCTCCGGTGTGGATGATCCAGGTTGCCGATTTTACCGGTTCACTGTTGCCGGCGGTATCAACGGCAAAATAGGTGACCGTAGTGCTTGCTGATACGTGAATGGGTGAAACGTACTGTGCCGAAGCGGTCGTAGGCGTAGAACCGTCAAGCGTATAGTAAATTGTTGCCGGTTCATTTGCGATCAGTGTTACGTCCGGTGCAACGGAATACGTTCCGGGAACCGGGCCTGCCGTCGTGACCGGCAGCGTCGTGTCAAGGATGATGCTTGCGGTAACCGGAGGATAGAGGATGCCTCCATTACCGGAACCGTCACGGAATTGAACATAGACAGTTTTCTGCCCGTCACCGGAGGGCAGTATCCAGGATTTACCGGTCGCGTACGGTTCCGGTGTTGTCCAGTCTGCGGCAACATTTACATTGCCGGTGTTGGAGAACCGCATATCTGCTATTCCCGTTGCGTCAACGGCGTTCAGCGTCAGATTTACGGTGGTACTCTTTGTTACGGCCTGTCCGTTGTTAATAACCACGCTGGCGGTCAGATCGCCAACATGGATATGCCACGTTCCCGTGTTGACCGACTCGGCATTGCCGGCCGTATCAATAGCAAAGAAATTGATGGTCGTGTCCGCCGCTATCTGAATCGGATTCACATACATCTGCGTCGTTGTGGCGGCTATCGGGAAGGTTGGAGTCGAGCCGTCAATCGTATAGTAAATAGTGGCCGGTTCATTAGCCGTTAACGTCACGGGAACCGGTGCGTTGGCGTAAATACCGGCAATGGGACTCGCAGTAGTTACCGGTTTGGTTGTGTCAAGAGTTATGGATGCAGTCACCGGTGCATACAGATAGCCTGAAGGGAGTGCATTGTTGCGGAAGCGGACGTACACGGTTTTTGGTCCGTCAGTTGTGGATATCCCCGGGAATGCCAGATCCCAATTCAGTTTTTGGGTGTTGTATGTTTCCTCGACGGACCAGTTAGCCGGATCAGTGCCGCCCACGTTGGAGAACTGCATTGTGACAATTTGCAGATTCGGATTAGTATCCACTGCACTTAAGGCCAAAGTTACCAACTTGCTGTTGGTGAGGGTGGCGCCGCCATTGATGGCAACCGATGCCACCAGCTGGTTGGCTGCCATGACCCAGGTGCCGGTTTTGACCGTCTCAACATTGCCGGCACTGTCAACGGAAAAATACGAGATGACCGTGCCGACGCCTGGAATGTTGCTTACCGGGATCGGGACAGTATAGATCGTCGATGCGATCGTCGGAGTAGCGGGAGGCGCTGCAATGGTTCCTACGGTGTAGTATATGGTGCTGCCCGCTTTGTTGGCTGTCAGGGTGACGGATACCGGTCCGGAAACATAGGTGCCGGCAGCCGGAGTTGCGGCTGTTTGGGGCAAAATATTGTCATAGGTGATAGCGGCGCTGATTGCGGGATACAGGAAGCCGCCAACCGGAGCAGCGGGTGGAGCCCAGGAGAACGGCAGCGATTTATCCCTGAATCGCACACAGACTGTTTTCAGAGGATGGAGAGTATCCGCAACATTCATAGTCCAGGGGTATGTGGTGGCGTAGGGAATTTCAGAGCTCCAGGCGGCCGGTGCGACAGGGCATACTCCGGCGGCGTCTCCGTCGGCAAACTGCATGGTGGCAACACCGGCAGCATCCAGCGCCATGAGACTAAGCGTTACGGTGGAGCTGTTGGTGATCGAGTTCCCGCCGTTTATTTTAATCGTAGAAACCATGTCCGCCAGTGACTGGACTGACCACGTGTCGGAGTGTGGAGCTTCGGCGTTGCCGTTCACATCCACCGCATAGTAATTGATGGTTGTAGAGGCATTCAGCACAATCGGCACGGTGTATTTTGTCGATAGTGTTGACGGCGCACTGCCGTCTGTTGTGTAGTAAATGCCCTGAATTGCGGCCTGTCCGGTAGCGGTCAGGGTGACGGTTATAGGAGCTGCCGTATAAATGCCCGGAATCGGATCCGCGAGTGTAACCGGAGCAATGGGCGGTACTATTATGGTGTATCCGAGCGTTGCTCTGGCATCATACCCGCCGTCAGTGGCAACGGTGTTGTTATTGGGGCTGGTGCGGGCATCAGAAGTAATGACGTAGGTGCCAACTACGGCTGTTGCCGGCAGGTTCCAGGTGTTGTCCAGGCTCCAATTCTGCACCAGTACCTTGGCGCCGCCGTTCGTGCTCAGCCAGAAGCGGTATTCATAAGCAACCGGAGTGGCCGGAGCAGGAGTCGTTGAAGCTGTGGAAGCAAACTGCACCAGTGTTCCGACAACATGTGGAGACGGCTTGCCGGGAGTGATGGTAACAGCCGTTGCGTGCGCCCAGGTGCCGGTGTTGGCGATGACTGAACTCAACAGCGGAGCGGAATAGCTGCCCGTCGTGCCGGGAGGGCTGGCGGGAGGTATGTATGAGTTATACGAGGTAACCCGATACTGTATAGAGGTGCCTTGGGCCACTGATGTGTCGGTCCAGATGGCGGGGTATTCCGGAAGGAAAGAAACCAGATCATGTTTCAGCCACGTAACACCGCCGTCAGTGGATGACTCAACCAGAAACAGTGAGGGATCGGTCGGGGTTGCGCTGAAATTGGGATCAATACTTCCAATGCGGTACGGCTTAACTCCGTCTTTCCATTGCAGCACAATCTGGTTTGCGTACTGATTGACATATGGAATGACTGCGGTAGGCGCTCCGGCATCACCGGGAACCGTCTGGCCCGCGGTAAAGACACTCAGGGCGGAAGGTTGCGGTGGCGCGGTATTTGAGGTCAGGAAGATCATCGGGCGCATGAAATCATTTTCTTCATGCCCGAGGATGTGACAGTGCCAGACGTACTCATTGCCGTAGAACTGCGGAACGTTTAAAAAAGGAATTGTGGCCCCGTTACGAAACGGGTTTTGAATAATGTTGATCGAAGTAGATGTATTGGCAGTAACATCAATCGGCCGAATGCTGTCCGGCAGTGCAAACGGCAGTACCTGCGATTTTGGCAGCAGCGCAACAACTGCATCTTCAAGGGGGTTCATCCTGACGGTTTCTTTCCAGCCCAGCTCATTGTCGTCCGGCGGCCTGATAGCGCCGTCCCAGCCGACCCGGTTGATCAGCTGCACATTAAATTGATGGAAATGTACCGGATGGGTGTCAACGCCGTTATGGGTGATTTTCCAGATCTGTGGCTGACCATCGGTGAAAATCTCGGTCGGGGTATCCACATACCCCATCGGAATAGTGGTCTGGATAAGATTGCTGGTGAACGGCAGTTCAACGCCGAGCGTTGCATTCATGCGGCCATATGAGTCCCACAATTCCTGAATAGCTTTTGGTTGGAACGGTATGGTTTTGGGGATTGCCGGACCGGTCGGGTTTACAACCGGGTCATTCACCGGAATCGTGACGGAATAGTCCTGGATACGACTATAAATGTCCGTTGCTGCACCGGCCCAGGTTTGCGGCACAATCGGTTTTGCCTGGGTTGCATCATAGGCAACAGGGAGTGCAGTCTGGAGATTCGCGACGTTAAAAGCTGCTGCAGGAGGACCTGCGGCGGCAACAACGCGGAACTGCATGATAGTACGGGTGTTTGGCCCGTAGCCCCGGGTCGGAGATGGAGCGCCACCGCTGGTGGTGTAATCTATTGATCCGGTGAAGAAATCGTACCTCGGGTCAAACGCCGGGTTCGGTGCCGGTGCGTCGTTGTACAGAATAAGGGTGGAACCTGGCGGAACTGCGGAGAAGTCAACGATTACATCGGCTCGTTCTGCAGGCGCCAGAAAGAGGGAGCGATAGATGGAATTGAGAACGACGATGTTTCTTCGATTGTAATCGTAGCCGATCGGGCGGTTCGGTATGACAACCGGGCTGCGCAAAAAGCCGCCTTCATTGGCAATCTGGATCATATTCGGCCCGACAGAGGCCGGGTCTGGCACTCCCCCGTCCCGGCCGTCTGTCGGCCAGTCAGCGGGGAAAGCGGGATTAGGTCCGGCCGGAAGCATCTTAACTTCCTTACCGGTCGGATCGCCCGGATCGGCGTAGAAAATACTCAGGTTCCACGGCCGGTCGTTACTGGCGTTCAGAACGCGGAACCGGTAGGCGCGCGGTTCAACATTCAGATACGGATAGGCGGTGCCGTTAATAACCGGTGTGTCCATAAACGCTTCCGGAGTTGCTGACGGGTCGGGAAGCTTGGCGAATTTTGGATCAATGATAACCGGAGGCCAGAACCACGGGCCGTAATCCCATCGACCGAACGGATTGGCGCCGTCCGAGCTGGCGGGATCCTGGTTGGCTTCGATCACGTGCGGAAACCAGAGATCGCCGTAGACACCCCACGGCTCTTTTGTCTTGTCCCGCAGGACCGGATTCTGGGTGTCGTATTTTGGTCCGGAAATGGAAGGGAGATAATGGTTCCACGCGGCGTCCTGTACATCAATGTTCTGAGGCACAAAAGTCTTGTCCTGAATTACCAGCGGTATGCCGTAGCGGTATGCACAGAACGCTGTGGGACCACCGGGGCAAACATTAGGGAGCACACCGCTGTCGATCATTCCGTCTTCGGTGGCATCCGCCAGCAGATATCCGGCTGCTTCGCCTGCATAGACGTTCAGTCGTGTGGTGCCGTAGGAATGGTCATGATAAAACATCAGGCGGCTGCTTTGCTGGTTTGTCCAGTAGAAAGTCATTTCACCCTGGTCAGACGCCGGCATGTCGGGCACATCCTGAGTTGACAATCCTTTTTGATACGGCGTTGAAAGTTCGCCGACCGGAACTGTCCATTGATGCGGCGTACCGTCGCTTATCCACGGGGTGTTGCCGCCGTGCAGATGCAGCGTTGCCCGACTCTGGGCGTAGTTGCCGCTGTAGTTAAGGAATGCCGGCACGGTCCTCGTGGCATATGCTTTGGACGGGAAGTTGCCGGTCGGTCCCCGTCCGGCACCCATCAACGACAGGTCCGTCGGCAAAAACAGATTGCCGGCAGCACCGGTTGGCAGTTCATTGACAAATTTCACCCGGACCGGCTTGCCGTTACCGGCTACGCCAGCCGGTTTGGTCGGATCATAGGATCGTGCCAGAATCAGCGGCCCGAGATAATGATTGGCGCTTACCGTGGGGTCCGCGGTGTTCTTCTGATAATAGCCCCTCAGTTTGGTCGGTTTCGGCAGGTCAGTATGCATCTTTTCGGAATATTCCTTGAGTCCGATAACATAGTAATCCGATCCGGCAAAAGTCGTCGTGTCGGGAACCGCCAGTGGAATATACTGGCCAAGGTTGTTCGCATTCGTCGCTCCGACGCCGGGGAGCGAATCGACAAATTTACGCAGCGCTGTGCCGGAAACACCGCCGGAAGGTGTGTTGGCATAATACGTCCCGCCGCCAGGGCCGGCATATACCATGCCGACTCCGCAACACATGACAATAAGTGCTGCCACTGCCTGCATAACCATCCGGAATTTTGCTCTATTCATGTTTGACCCCCTGTTCTGTATATCTTTTTCTCGTTGCAAAAAAACACCTCATTCTGTCCACTAGTTCATGGTTTAGACAGTTGTTGTCCGGTGGCGGGAGCCGAAGCCCCGTTTTCTGAAGGGCCGCCATTCGGGTTTACCCGTTTACTTATGGAGCGCTTCCTTCTGATGTCACTCTGAATGCTGATGATTATATTTCTCATTTCCTTGTCTGAGAGCTGAATGGTGCTGTTTGAAACGACATCTTTCATGCCTCGTATCAGCATGTCGAGGTCAAGATCGATCCCTTGATTCCGGTAGTTTCGTGCTATTTCGACGCCGATGGCATAATTGATCTTATCCGCCGGAGAAGTAATGGGTGGTCCCTGGTCTGCAGTGGCAACTGACCAGGTTAACAGCATAACCGCAGTGGCGGCAGTAACAATATTCATGGTTTAACTCCCATTATCAGCTCGTTGCGGCTTCTTTTAGCGTTGTTCATACTTTCCGGGTCCTGCCGACGATTTTTATGGCCACCGGATTCCAATTGCTGCTGAGTCCCTCCGAAAGGGTCTGCTGCAAACTGCGGAGAGGAAGGAGCCGGAACGGGCGCTTTTGCTCCCGTAACCTCGGCAGATCCACCGGAATACGCGTTTGGCGATACCGCGTCCGGAGTAGTCCGGGTAGTAACCTGCTCGGGTGCAAGGGGTGCCGATGGTGCAGGAACGCCTGTGCAGGTCGCTTCAATATGATCCGGAAATTCTATTGTACCGCAGGATCCTGCAAAAGCCAGCTGGCTGGTTAACATTATGAACAGAGCGGCAAACACCGCCATGCAGAATGGTATCGTCGAGGTCGATAGGGCTTTCAGGGCTGCCAGAATAGCCGTCGGCGCAACCGGCTTTTCAAAATAGAACGCAGCACCCAGATCAAGGGCTTTTTGTTTAATCTGCTCAGTGCCGTTTCCGGTTACCAGGATGACCCTGGTGCCGGACTGTTTTTCCTGAATGGAAAGCAGAATCTGTAACCCGTCGGTATTGCACGTGCCTGCAAGCCGCATATCCGCGACAACGGCAGAATAGGGATAGGTGCCGATCATTTCCAGCGCCTCAGCCAGACTTTTGCTGGTATCCACAGCGATGTTTTCCCGCTCAAGTAATTTTCGATACGCGAAAAGGATTGCCGGTTCGTCATCGACGATCAGGATCCGCCGGGTCGCAGCCGGTATTTCCGCGCCGGGCGGTTTTTTTTGTGGAGATTTCGTTGCCATGAAACCAGTTAACTCAAGAATCATGCCCAACTTTTCGTTATGGTCATTTGTGTAATTTCAGCAAGTTATAGAGTGAATGTTTCGATGATCTGTCTCATTTTGAGACAAGTGCTTCAGGATGAGACGATGAGGATGAGAATGGGATGATATGGTTGGGAATTATTCCACGGACTTGAGTTTGGACTTTTGCTCCCCCGCCCCTTGCGGGAGGGGGTTGGGGGGTGGGGGAAGTCGCCTACAGGCAATGCGCTCTTATAACTTCAAGTACTCCCTCAATATATTGAATTACATCGTTGTTCCAAAATCGTAATACAGTAAATCCATTGACAGTCAAACAGTCGTTTCTATGCATATCGTGGTTTCATTGCGGCTTCCCCCACCCCCTAGCCCCCTCCCGCAAGGGGCGGGGGTACTTTTTAGAACCTTGAAAATGTCCAACTCCAGGTCTCCACTGATAAGGGGAGACCTGGAGGGGTTTGGGGTTTGGCGCAAAAGAAGGTATTGTCTATCTGTCCTTGATTTGCTTGAGTCTGCGATACAGTGTCGCCCGGGAAATATTGAGACTTTTGGCGGCCTTGTCAATGTCGCCACCCATTAGTTCCAGTACAGCGCTGATATGGGTTGCTTCGACTTCCCGTATGGAGCGCGAAGGTGACTCGTGCGTGGGAAGTTGGTCGCTGTGCAGGCCACTGAAGTGTTCTTCACCGGGCATTTCGCCGCGAGGAGTCAGCAGCAGTGCCCGTTCGAGAACATTTTTCAGCTCGCGAATATTGCCCGGCCAACTGTACGACTTCAGCCTGGTCATTACTTCTGCTGAGACCATTTCCGCCGGAGAACCAAGTTGCAAAAGCAGATGCCCGACGATATCTGGAAATTCTTCTATCCGTTCGCGCAGCGGCGGGAGGTGAATGACTATCAGATTAATCCGGTAGAGGAGATCCTGGCGGAACATCCCTTCTTTTACAATTTTCTCTATATTCCTGTTCGTTGCGCAGAGCAGGCGGAAGTCACTCTTGTAGAGTTTGGTGTCGCCGAGACGACGATAGTTTTTGTCTTCCAAAACTTTGAGGAATTGTGCCTGTACCTCCACGCTCATGTCGCCGATCTCATCGAGAAAGAGGGTGCCCTGATCGGCAATATCAAGAAGTCCCTTGCGATCCTGATCAGCGGAAGTGAACGCACCACGGGCATTGCCGAAGAT
Source organism: Geobacteraceae bacterium (assembly GCA_025355325.1). GTDB lineage: Bacteria > Desulfobacterota > Desulfuromonadia > Geobacterales > Pseudopelobacteraceae > JACRCG01. The sequence goes on along the minus strand of JANXZX010000067.1, from coordinate 11,756 downwards.
TTCCCGGGACAGGAGTTCTCCGCGGAGGCCGGAACAGTTGACCTCGACAAATTCATTTTTTGAGCGTCGGCTCTGCCGGTGAATCCATTTTGAAAACATTCCTTTACCGGTTCCGGTTTCACCCGTAATGAGAACCGGGTTATCACTTGTTGCGGCAATGCTCGATAATTTCAAAACCTCCTGCATGGCGGAGGAGGTGCCGAAAAAGGTGTCATCTTTTTTCTCCATGCGCTGCCGCGCGGAGGCCTGGCGCTTCAATGAGCCGATTTCCAGCGTTTTACGCAGATATTCGGCCAGTGCCGAGTTGTCAACCGGTTTGGTAAGGAAGTTGTCGGCGCCTTTCTGCATCGCCTCCACGGCCATCTGAACATTGCCCGCTCCGGTAATGGCGATAATAGGAGTGGTTGTATCGTTCTCTCTGATCGATTCAATGAAATCAATGCCGTTACCATCCGGCAGATTGACGTCCATGACGATAGCATCAAATCTCTGCGAAGCCAAAGCATAGGCTGCTTCGGCGAGGTTGGCCGCCTCTCGTATTTCGTAGCCGTCTTTTGAAAAATACCGGACAAAGCCGAAACGGGTGGCGGCGTGATCCTCTATCAGGAGAACAAGTGGCTTCATGGGTTCTCTTTCACGGCCAGCGGCAGGCACAGCTCTACCGTAGAGCCTGGAGGTGGGTTGTTGTTCCATATTCTCACGCTTCCACCCATACTTTCAATAAAGTGTCTGACCAGCGACAACCCCAGGCCGGTCCCCTCTATCCGGGTGGAAAAGAACGGGTCAAAAATCCGCTGGATGTTTATTTCCTGAATGCCACAACCGGCGTCAGTGATAAGGATCGAGGCACAATTTGTGAAAGTATCACTCTTTGCAGGAACCGAGAGGCACACCTTGATATTTGATTCTTCAGGACTGTTTTGAGCTGCGTTATCCAGAAGATTGAACAAAGTCTGCTGGAGTTTGACGCTGTCAACCGTGACATACACATCTGACAGATCCGAAGCGGCCGTCAGTAGAACCGGAAGCTTTTGCGCCGATCCGGAACTGTTCCACAGCTCGATGCTATCACTGCAGATGTCGTAAAGGTGAGCGGGCAGCAAGCTGGCTGGAGCAACCGGTTTTCCCAGATCAAGAAGGTCGTTCATGAGCTGGGCGAGCCTGGTAACCTGGGCCCTTATGTGGGTAATGTAGGGAATGTAGTCGTTGTTTTTCCGGATTTCCGTTTCCTGGAACAGGGCCTCGGTGATCAAGAGGATTGCGTTCAGCGGGTTTCTTACCTCATGAGCGACTCCAACGACGAGATGGCCGATGGATTCCAGTTTTTTAGCCTGGTATAATTGCCGCTCAAGCTGAATCCTTTCCGTAATATCCTGTAGTGTTCCATGCAAACCGGTTACCAGGCCATTTTGATCGAGTACGATTTCCCCTTTGGCAATACAGATGCGGTGTGAATTGTCAGCACGGATCAGGTCAAGTTCCAGCTCATATGACTCACCGGTTTCCAAAGCTTTTGTAACGGCGCTGTCAAGCAGAGTCCAGCTTTCCGGCGTGTACATGTGTGACTGGTCTTCATAGCAGATGCAGCCCAGCTCCGGGTCCCTTCCGGTTATGATATAAAGATTCTCAGACCAGGAGATCTCACCGGTTTCGGTTATCCAATGCCAGCTGCCGATGTTTGCCTGACGCTGCGCTTCACTCAATTGAGACCTTTGTTCCTCCAACTCCTGTTCAGCCAGTTTACGTTCGGTGATATCAGAAGCGAAGCCGTGCCAGATGATGCTGCCATCTTCATATTGCAAAGGTTTTGATATTCCCCCGATCCAGCGAAGCCCCTTGACGGGGAGCAGCACTTGATACTCTGATTTCCATGGTGACAGAAAGCGGACTGACTCCTGAAAGGACTTCATCGCAGCATCAAAATGATCGGGATGAATGCGGTCAAAGAGAGGGGCAGCACTTTCACGTACATCTTCCGGGGACAGTTCAAATATTTCACACAGCGCAGCGCTGGCATATGGAATGCTGTATCGTCCATCCGGAGCCTGACGGAACTGATAAATGACTCCGGGAACCTGGCGGGAGAGATCTTCCAGAAGGTTGTGACTTTTTTGCAGATCCCTGGTCCTCTCGCTGACCTTCAGTTCCAGGTCCAAATTGGCTTCTTTTAAGGCGGCTGCGGCGATTCTCTGTTCCAGTTCGGCCGCTGCCCGCAAGGAGATCAGGCGGAGCATTGATTCTGCCAGTTCAGGTTTTTCCAGCGGTTTGCGGCCGATGACGGCGATCAGGCCGATAGCTTTTTTTTCCGCGTCCCAGAGGGTTGTGCCGATATAACTTTCCGCGCGTAGATCCTGTAGCACCTGGTCTTTTGAAAACAGCCGCCGAACATTTTTCGGGAAACAGCAGACCGATTTGCCCACCAGTTCTCCACATGGGGTGTCCTTGAGAGCATATTCCACGTTGTCCTCAAAAATGCCGTCAACGTAGTAGGCAACTGTCTGCGCACGCTTCTCGTCTCCGCTTAAATGGTCAATGCAGACAAATTCCATGTCAAGGCTTTCAGCCAGAAACTGGGCCAGAGACATGAAAAAGTCATTGCCGGCAGAAATCGGATCAAATTGTGCCAGGAACTCCTGAGCGTCCTGAACCAGCTTGCGTTCCGTGATATCCCGAACTATTCCCACAACACCGATGATGTTGCCATGGTCGTCCCGTAACGGGCTGCTTGAATCGAGGGCCCAGCCGACCCGTCCGGTAGTAGGCAGCATAAACCTGAAGGTGATTTCCGTCGTTGTCTCACCTTGAAGAGCCCTTTCGAGAAGTGAAATGACTCCTTCTGATTCGAGAAAAGGAAATACCTCGCGCGGATGCTTTCCAAGTATCTCGTCGGCCGGTATGCCGGTCAACTTTTCCATGTAGGGATTCCATACCTGATAGTGCAGGTCTGCTCCGTATACGACTATGCCTTCGTGGGCACAGTTGATGATTTGCTGGCTGACGATACTGATTGATTGGAAGGCGGTCGGGGAAGTTGATGCGTTGTTGTCAGGGCAATGCTGAGGCCTACAGGCGATTTTAGCTGGCGAGCAGTCATGAAGATCGGGATCGGATGATGTTGCTTCAAATGGTTTCATCAGCTTTTCATTCATTTCATACACCGGAATGTGTGATGTGCCGTCTCTTTTTCGTACCACGTTATTAGTTAACGTGGCAATATTATTAATATTAATAAAATCAAAGAGGATGCGACAGAGAGGGCTGCCGACTCACTAGAAATTCGGTAGGAGACTAATATGCCCGGAACACAAATGACAACAATTGAGGTTTCCCCGGGCTGCGCCGGGGAAACCTCGCGAGAAATCAATTGTGGCACGCAGAGCAAAGATCAATTCCGTTTTTGGTAATCGTCAGGTGATTCTGGTTGGAATTAAGGGGATCATGACACGTTATACAACTAACCCGGCCTTCTACAAGACTGATGCTTTGCCCCATATCGTCCAGACTTTTCAAATTTTTATTAGCTTCTGAATATTTCTCGTAATCCATGCCGATCGGATGCTTTGCAGACAACATTTTCATGATGCTTTTCTTGTCAGGGTTGTTTACTACGTTGGACCTGACGTTTGAGGCAGACCTGCCGTCATGACATGACAAACAGCCCGCTGAAAAGGAGTCGAGATTTTCTGCATTCGACATTCCAAAACTCGCTTTGGCAATAACACCGTACATGGCTGCGTTATCAAATCTATTTACTGTTGCATAACTGGATCGGGCTTTTGAAAGTGTGCTCTCATATCTGGCACGGTTATCAGGATCTTGAAGATATTTGGTGAATGTGCAGTTCGATACTACTGCAATTTCCGGTTGCTCACTCCAGTCGGCCGAAACAACTGTCGCCGACAGGATCAAACAGAGAGGTAAAACAGATAACAACCTTTTCATGCCAATTTGTATTTTATTTAGTGTCATTACCATTCTCCTTGTACCTCTAAAATTGAGGTTCAAAAGTATGGTATTTCGGCAACCCGGCTGTCTCGACGAGACCCTTTAGGCTTTCCGTCCCATCCTCACGAATGGTTTAGTATTATCGTATACCGATTCATAAACATTTCCACGTTAGCGCATTTGTATGCGATCAAGCAGAATCAGCGCGATGCAGTAATGAAAATCTCCGACTGTTTGATATGAACGCTATTCCTGTGACGAACACCTGCATCTGCAAGAACAGAAGTGCTTTCCGGATTGATTCTTTTAACAGTATCAGGACTCACAACTGCTGCGACAGTAACCGGACCATTATAACCGGCAACCTGAACCGGAGAAACACTCCCTTTCAGAGAAGTTCCATTTCCCCACTCCCGTCTTCCAACGCCTCCCCATGCCCAAACGGTATCGTTCTGTGCGATTGCTATAGTGTGACTGATTGAAGCAGTAATATCGGTGACATTATTGATGCCTTCAACCTGCACGGGGGAAGAACTGTAAGTGATCTTTGTGCCGCCGAGCTGGCTGGAGTCATTATTGCCCCACGCCCATACAGTCCCATCACGTTTGAGAGCAACTACGTGCCATTCGCCGGCAGCAATAGCATGAATATTATTCAATCCGTTAACACGAACAGGAATATTACTCTTTTTGAAAGAACCGATCCCGAGTTGACCAGAGCCATTAAATCCCCACGACCACAAAGTGCCGTCGTTTTTCAGAGCAGTCGTATTGTATGCGCCTGCAACGACTGACGACACATTCTCCAACTCAGGAACCTGTGCGGGTACCGTGCTATCCTCATATGTTCCAAGACCCAGCTGGCCGCAACTATTGCCTCCCCATGACCACAATGTCCCATCTTTCTTCAGGGCTAAAATATGGGCTCCTCCGGTTGCTATGGCTTTGACATCGCGTATGCCTGCAACTTTGTGCGGTGCTGCTGAAGGTTTCGTTGTCCCGTCACCGAGTTGACCGGTACGATTTAATCCCCATGTCCATACGGTTCCATCTTTTTTCAGTGCAACAGAATGGTTGCTTCCAGCCAACACGGCAATAATACCGTCCAGTCCGTTAACTATTTTTGGTTCAAGCTCTTCGCCTTTAAAATGTCCATTGCCCAGTTGTCCGTAATCATTCCCGCCCAATGCCCACACCTTGCCGTCTTCAGTAAGTGTCAATGTGTGAGATTCGCCCTGTGAGTACAATGGTGTTGCTGCACGAGTGGTAATCGGGATTGACAGCAGCAGTGTAACCAACCCTATGGATAAACACCGCCAATTTCTTTTCATAACAACTGTGGATGATAATGAGATATTGATTTGTGATAGCATGGTAATTCTCCCTTCGTAGCTTTGGATAACGCCCCTTATGTAATAGCGGGCCAATTATCACGCGACATTTCGGCAACCCGGCTGTCTGCTTGAGACCCAATGGGTTTTCCGTCCCATCCTCGCGGATGGTTTAGTATTATCGTCTGCCACGAGAGGTCACTTCACTACACCGATGGTCAATATATCCGGTTCATGCACTTTTTCATATTTCACCTCCTTTGTTTGCGTAATAAAATATCGTTTTCTTTTTATCGAGCATCGGTTTTTCCTCTTCGATCTTTTGATACGCTCTTTATGTGTTTCCTTTATCTCAGATATACGTATTTATAAACGTGATGCAGATCACAAAATATTCAAAAGCGGGACAATCAAGAAATTATTCTGAGCATTTCGCTCAAGTATTTACGGATATCAAATACAACTATAGTTATATTGAGTTTTATAGAGATTAATTAGATAGATATGGTCGAGGCTGCCGATAGATTCGTGGGCGATCAGAGGACAAATTTACGGTTGACGTAGTTTGGCAGGATCTTTCTGAACGTTAAATCACCGGGTTTTATGGGGGCTAAGCTTTAACGCGGGGCACACAAAAAACGAGGAGATGTCGCCGAACATCCCCTCGTTAGTGTTGTTTCATACGTGTGGTCACAGCATAATATCAAACACTAGCCGCCGGTTTTTTGTCTCTCGTAAAACATTGTTGTCAGAAGAATTTTTTTTCCATCCAGAACCTGGATGATCTCTTCATTTTCAAATCGTTTAAGCGTCCTCGAAACTGTCTCGCGAGTAACTGATGCATAGTTCGCGATCTGCTGGTGCGTCAGCTTTACATTAATAATCACTCCCCGATCATCAACCAGGCCGTATAATTCCTGCATTCTATCAAGAACAGCCATAATTCGCTGTTCAGCAGTATCAAAGCTGAGAATTTTTATCATCGTCCAGGATTCACGCAAGTTAGCGCACAAAAGTTCGATTATTTTCTTTCGAATTTTTTCACGACCGAGCAGGTGCCCCTCAAAATCACTCTTTGAAAGCAGTCCAATAACGGAGTCTTCGTGAGCAACGACAGTTGCCGGAGATGTTTTGCCGTCGAGGAGTGACATTTCTCCAAAAAACTCATTCTTTTTGTGAATTGTCAGAATTTGTTCTCGACCTTCCGTACTTTGCTTGACGACCCTGACTTTTCCAGCATAAACGATATACATGTAATTAGAGGTTTCTTCCTCCAACAAAACAATCTGATCTTTAACAAAAGTCTTTTTAGCAATTAAGTTTTCAATCAGTACAATCTCCTCATCTGAAAGATCCGAGAACAGAGGAATGTTTCTGATTATATTGTCATGTTTATTCTGACTCGCTGATTTCCAGATCATGGCGAATAACCTTCATTGAATAGTAACTCAATTTTCGCACCGACATAATCGGTGGTAACGCGCTTGTATCCGCCCAGCAAAGCTGACCTGTCGGAGTTCATCACAGCTGGAATGGGACATTATCCCTAAGCGGATCTTTGATTGTCCTCTCAGAACGGTTAATGTTCTGTACATACACAATGGTATCACGCGGAGGATCTACAAAGAAAGTTCGAAGTTTGTGCAGCAGGGGTAGCCAATAAGACGGCCATCCAGGAGAAATCCTGGGTGGCCGTCTCTGTTTGTGTTGTAGCAGGTGCTGTAATAGATTTTCAATTACCGGTTTATGACATGGTTGATTATTCTAACCTTTGGTTGATTGTTTAGAGTTGTTCAAGTATTATCATTCCAAATTTGGTAGTGACGTGCGTGAAATAGGTAATTAGTTACAAGTAGTGATGGAATCCCACTAAAGAGAGATTATTGCTATGAAACTGACAGCTTTGCTTCTTGCTTCAGCTCTACTGATATTCGGGTTAACACTGGAACTCCTGGCAGATGGAACTCCGGAAGATATTGGTCCGGAAATTATCAAGATGAAAATGGGTAGGGAGGTATTAGAATTCCAGCATTGGAAACATCAGGAACGCAACATCAATGAATGTTTTCATTGTCACAAACATCAAGAATGGAAAATTAATAAATGGGACAAGCAGGTTGCGCACGATATGTGTATCGCCTGCCATGATCTTTACGATAAAGGCCCGGTGAAATGCAAAGGGTGTCACAAGTCTAAATGACGATTCAGATGGAAAGCATATCAATCTACCACATAACAAGGGATTGCAATGAAATGTAATAACATTAGAAGGGCGAACCGTTCTTTCTCCTCAATTATAATCTTAATGTGTATGTTGTTTCTGCTCGGTTGTAACAGCAGTTCAACTAAAACCCTTTCCGGGAAGTATGTGGATGAAGTAAATCCTCAGAATTTCACTGAATTTAAAGCTGACGGAACATTTACCGTCCAAAAAAACAATAACAATATCAGTGGTTCATATACAACTGACGGTCATATACTCACTCTAAAACTGAAATCAGGAGAAATATTTAAGGGTAAAATTGAGGGGAACTCTATTATCGGCGATGGAGGCGGTCGTTCGACCAAAAAATAATGTGCCGAATCTTTATGTCAAGTCTAAGCAAAGACCTGCCTCAACCGAAGCGGGTTTTGTTTTATAGTGAGAGGCAATTGCAATGATTAGTAAAAAACTGGAAACCGAACGTAAAATACACGTAATAAGTGTACGTATCAACGCAGCGGAAAAAGAAGTCTTGCAGGAATTGGCTGATAACGCAGACATGTCATTAAATAAATACCTACGCAGTATGATCCAGAAGGAAATCAGTGATTAAATCAGTGCCAAAATTGCGCTCCTTGTAAAGCTGTCAATTCCTCCGGCGCAAATAATTTAAAAGGGCGGCTACACCCTTGTGCAGACTCATTACCTAAACAGAACCACTAAAATGGGGGGAAAATGAGAATTATTTTTCTGCTGATATTTGTGTGTGTTTCGGTTGCTGCTTATTCTCAAAGCGATGATCCTGTGTCCGTCTTAAAGAAAGATTTGCGTTATCCAGGTTCCACGAAAATAGGCCCCGTGGAGCAGATACATTTTAAAGATATATCTTATGCCTGTGTAACCGTTACTACAAAAAACAGCTCTGGAAAATTTATAACAAAAGTTACTGTCGCCTCTAAAGAACGTGGCGAATGGTATGGTACCGGCGATAGTTTTAAGTCAATGAAGGAATGCCTGGGTGTAGCAGAAGAGCTTTGCAATAACTGGAAAAAACATGAAGAGTACCTTAAAAAACAGGGGATTACCGAAGAAGTGATAGAAGCGGAATAAAGTTTGATCCTCATCAATACTCATCCCTGATTACCTGCCGTTACAACGTTTATAAGCGAATACTGGCCAGTTCCTACAGAGTAACCAGCTTGACTACGGATGTATCTCTGGTAAAAGGCTTATAAGATGCCGGAAGTACAAATTTGTTCAGAGGCAATGAGAATCCTGATCACAGAAGGATGAGATTTTTATGGTTTCTGCTGACTATGATATCATCATTGTAGGCACCGGGCCCGCAGGACTTGGTGCCGCCTTTGCCCTCGTCGAACACTCCCCCTCTCTCTCAATTCTTATGGTTGACAAAGAAAAAATATGTTCCGGAGGTCTGCTTAACGACTGCAAACAGAACTATACGTTCCCGATTGGCTTTGATGTTGATAACTGGAGCAAAGAAGAAGCGGAACGCTTGCTGCCGCTGGTTGAAAAGTTCCTGCAGCCGGTTATAAAAGAAAAGCAGAACATTGAAGTTTACAGACGCCGGGCCGAACGGCTTGGCACTACCCTTCTTGATGTTCGCCAGGCCCATGTTGGCACTGATCGCAGTCTGATACTGATTCAACGTCTCCGTGACGAGCTTTCAAGGCGAGGGGTGCAGTTTCTCCTGGAGCGGGAAGTGACGGACGTGATTGATAACGTATCGGATGCCGGTATTGTAATATCGGGTACAGAAACTATTCGCGGAAGAAAGATCATTGTCGCCCCAGGCCGGAAAGGTTTCAGTTTTCTTCAGCATGTTATGGAGCAGATGGGGATTTCGTACATCGACAATGTGGTGGATGTTGGCATCCGCATTGAAACAAAGCGCGAGAATTATCCAATCGTAAACGACTACTATGACCCTAAATTCTACTTTCCCAATTATGTACGAACCTTCTGTACCAACTCCGGACACGCTCGGGTAGTGCTGGAGCGCTATCAGGGATTCACCCTGGTTAACGGGCATGCCCTTTCAGAGCAGCAGTCCGGGAACAATCTGGTGAATTTTGCCATGCTCAAGACTATCGGCCTGAAAAATCCGGTGCGAAGCGGTCAGCAGATGGCAGTCTTCCTTGCCAGACTGGCCAATGAGATCGGAGGCGGTATGCCGCTCATGCAACGGGTGGGAGATTTCCGCATGGGGAAACGCTCCAGTGATGATACCTTTAATGAAGACCTCTACGACTTCCCGCCAAGTTGCCGGGTCACACCGGGCGACCTGGGACTGGCGGTGCCGGCAAAGATCATGCGTCATCTCTGGGAAGCCTTGAAAAAGCTTGATACTATAGTTCCCGGCATTCTCCACCCCAGCACCATAATGTACTATCCGGAAATCAAAATGTACGCCAACAAACCAACCTTTTTTGATCGATATTTCAGGGTGAGCGCTAACGTCTATATGGCTGGTGATGGCGCAGGAACATCGCGGGGTATCACCGGTGCCTGGGCAAGCGGTATCAGAGTGTCTGAGGGTATTCTGAGGGAGATCTGACTGGATATGAGGGAGAGTGCTCAATGAAAAAATGGATTGTAATAGCGCTGGTAATAGCTCCCTTTGTGTATGCCAATTATAACAAACCGCTCTTTCCAAGGCATCAGCAAATGATTTATCAAACTGCTGTAGGATCAGGGGAAGCTTTTGACGTGAATATTTATGGGCTACCACAATGGGAAGCACTTGAATTTATAGATTGGAAATTTGTTACGGCTACCCAAGACAGAAGTAAACAATCTCTGGTGTCGTTCGGAATTATTAATTACATTAAGGTGTTAGATAAGGAGTGGGCGCAAAGAATATTTGAAATTAAATCCAAAGACACTACTGACACTACAAAGTAAATCAAATGTCTGTAGTAATAAGAACGCTTTCCATAAAAAAACCCCGGGTTTCCCCGGGGTTCTTGGTTCCAGTCTGAGTTGTAATTTAAACTCTCATCACATTTGCAGCTTGAAGCCCTTTCGGACCCTTGGTTACTTCAAACGTTACACTATCACCTTCAGCAAGTGACTTGAATCCGTCGCCTGCAATAGCGGAGAAATGGCAAAATACATCCTCACCGCCTTCCTGCTCTAAAAATCCAAACCCCTTGCTGTCGTTAAACCATTTTACAGTTCCGTTTACCATTTGTACTTTCTCCTGATCTTACTCTTCGATTTTGTCCGATATATTTTGGACTTCTTCCCAGTAGGCGCTATTGTGAGCATGAAGTCAACCAGTAAATTCAAATTAATTGCTGCACCACATATCGGCACCAGGCAGGACTGCTCTTGAGAAAGGTTAAACACGCATACGAAGAGATTTATTGTACGAAAAATAAAAAATAAAAGGTGAATGTTGCGGATTTAAATATCAGTGGTAGTGTTTACAATATAATTGAATTCAAGACGAATGAGAGGGCTTTTGCAAATGGGAAAACTAAAAAACAATCCCCGGTATTCCGTTGTATCCATGCGCATCAGTGAAGCAGAACGCGTTAAACTCGCAACACTCATAACTGACAAAAGCAAGAATATTTCCGGAGTAATGCGGGAAGCTTTGGAGGTGTACTACTCTTCGCATCTTTCAAGGCCTGAGAAAAGAAAAGCCAATAATCATAGTCACTGATCCCGGCTATCCGGTTCTTCTAAACGCAATGTTATCAACATGTCTTTAGGCGATAGCCTACTCCCGGCTCAGTGATTATATGTTTTGGTCGTGAAGGATCTGTCTCAATTTTTCTTCTAAGATTGCTGATATTGACCCGAAGAACATGGGGCTGCTCTAAATATGCTATGCCCCATACCTCTTTAAGTATCTGGCTGTGTGTAAGCACTTTGCCGGCATGGTTGACCAGCAAACGCAATATATCGTATTCGGTCGGGGTGAGTGCTACGTCTTCACCACAGCATGTTACGCGGCGGTTTGAAAGATCAACTGTTAAATCATCACTTGTAAATACCGGCTCCGGTGACTGCTGAAGCGTTCTTCTGAGAGAGGCGCGAATTCTGGCCTGAAGCTCGTTGACCCCAAATGGTTTTGTAAGATAATCATCGGCTCCGGCATCCAGAGCCGCCACCTTGTCATCCTCTCTTTCTCTGACTGACACTACAATTATGGGAACAGAAGACCACTCACGTATGCGCTTGATTACCTCGACACCGTCAAGATCGGGAAGTCCCAGGTCGAGTAGTATCACGTCCGGTTTTGTCAC
>JANXZX010000045.1 GCA_025355325.1 Geobacteraceae bacterium | reverse complement strand
CCGGGATAGGGGGTCAACAGAGGGAAAATAGCCGCTTCGAGACGCGCATCTTCGCAGAAGCGGAGCAGTTTCGAGAAAATATCGGGGGTGTCGCCGTCATAGCCAAGCACAAACGAGCCGAGGATGCCGATACCGTTGTCGCGGAACGCCTGGGCATCCGCCATGAACGATTGCGCGCGGTTGGTCACCTTCCCCATGGCGGACAAGGATTCCTGGTTGAGCGATTCGAATCCGACGAACATGCCGTGGCAGCCTGACTCTCCGGCAGCGCGCATCAATTCATGGTCCCCCGCAAAATCAATCGGCGCATGGGAAAGCCACTTGAAACCCATCCCCTTCATCCCCTGAAAAAGCGGCAGAGCGTATTTGCGGTCCGCAACAATGTTGTCATCCACGAAAAAGATAAAGGAATTGACTTTGCGCAGCTCCTGAAGTTCCGCCAGAACCTGATCCACGGGGCGCTTGCGGTAGTTGCGGCCATAAAAGGCGGTGACCGAACAGAACTCGCAATCAAACGGGCAGCCCCGGGTGGTCTGAATAGTGTTGGTGAGCAGATACCCCTTGCCATTGAAAATCTCGCGGCGGGCAACCGGAATATCAGCCATGTTCATCATGGCATCCGTCTTGTAGAGGCGCTGAAGCTTTCCCTGTGTAAAATCGGCAAGCAGATGCGGCCAGACAGTTTCTCCCTCGCCCACTACGACCGCATCAACGTTGTTAAGTGCCTCATCAGGCAGATTACTGGCATGAAAGCCGCCCATGACAACCGTCTTGCCACGGCTTCTGAATCCGGCCGCGATTTCATAGGCGCGCGGTGCCTGGGGAGTCATGGCGGTCAGGGCGACCAGGTCGGCATCGGTGTCAAAATTTATCGATTCGGAATGGTCATCGCAGAGCGCCACGTCCCATTCCGGCGGAGTGACTGCGGCAATAGCAGCCAGCGAGAGTGAGGGAAATCTGAAAGCCAGCTCCCCCCACAATCTCCCCTTGGGCCAACCGGGGGAGATAAAAAGCACCTTCATTTGCGATTATCCGCGATATACCCGGCCATGCTGCGCACCGATGCAAATACCGTGGTGCCGGTGGCTGCGTCGGGAACCACTACTCCGAATTCCTTTTCCATGGCAACTACCAGCTGCAGGGCATCGATAGAATCCAGCCCCAGTCCTTCGCCGAACAACGGGGCGTCGGCATCAATCTCTTCGGGCGACATCCCCTCAATTCGCAGGCTGTCAATGATCATCTGTTTTACTTTTACAATTAACTCATCACTCATCAATAAATCCTTTCGAATACTTCCGCTAATATGTTCTAAAGTGAGTACTATTCCCAAAAATCGTACAGATTATACCACTGGTCAGGATACTGCCGGATGTATCGTTCGAAAACAGTTATCAAACGCTGCATGCCGCTGGTAATCGCCTCACCATGCTGACCATGCCCACCCTTAAAATAAATCGCTTCGTCCATCAGGGTCGAATATTTCCCGTTTTCCAGCGGAACAAACACCGGGATAACCGGTGCGCCACTGGCAAGCGCCAGATACGCAGCTCCGACCGGAATTTTGGTCGGTTTTCCAAAGAAATCCAGGGTCATAGTATGAGAAGAGCCGTCGCGTTCACCCAACAGCGCCAGCACCTCGTTACGCCGCAGAGCGTTGACCGCCTCGATAATCGCCAGCGGTGAAGTGTCATGTCGGTCAACGTAGATAAAGCGGATGCCGCGCTCTCCTCTGACCGCTTCACGCAGTTCATTCACCTTTTCATCAGGCTCGCGAAAGGTCAGAACATTAACAGTGTAGCCCAGATCGGCCAGACCCAATCCGCCCAGTTCCCAGTTGCCAAGATGTGGTGAAACCAGAATCGCGCCGGTGCCGACCGCCAGCGCCTGATCCAGCGGCGCTCCGCTACTGCGCCTCCCGATCATGGCCTGGAGCTTCTCCCCCTTCAAACGCATCATCAACATGACATCACACCAGTTGTGAGCGAATTTGATGAAGGTAAAGAACACCAGCCGTTCTACATCGTTCCCGGAGGTAATGACCCGCAGGTTGGAGCGCACCGCCCGCCGGGCGTCGCCGAGCAGCAGGTAAAACAGGCCGCCCCAGAAAAATGTGAAGAGCGGAAACAACCGCCGTGGCACCAAAATGGTGAACAGCTTGATAAGAAACAGGTTAAAGCTGCTGTAAAGTGTCAACGTAATTTCCCGATATCAGCACCATTAATGTTTGCTTCCGGCTTTCCTTCTCTTTACCGGATGTTCCTTGAACTCATCTTCCCAAACCGGATCGGCAATCTCCGCATAGGAACGGGAGTAATCATCCATCCTGTCCGCCAGGCCGACAAAAATCTCATCCGCTCCCTCATGGGTCGGGTAGGCGCCTTCCGATGCGAACAACTCCCGTCCGGCAGCGGGCTGATCAATCAACATACAAGGCCGCAGCAGGTTGTCATGCTCCCCCTGTTTCGCCCGGATCTTCTGGAAGAACGGTGATGCAAGAGCTTCATGAATAGTTGTCTTCCGGATATTATCAACGGCAAAATGACAGAATACGCACGGTTCGATATCGCCGTTGGCATTGACATGGAAATACTTGCGACCGCCGGCCAGACAACCGGAGATCATCGGTCCGTCGTTCCAGAAATCGATGAACAGCATCGGCTTGGTGGCACGATACTCAATAACGGTCCGGCGCAGGTCATCACGCTGTTCGGGGGTGGGCATCAATTCCGGTTCCGGCTTGCGGCCGACCGGGACGTAGGAAAAGAGCCACATCGCAAAAACCCCCTTCTTCACCAGCATGTCGATGTACTCGCCATTGGTGATGATGTCGGAGTTTTTGCGGGAATGGGTAAATGATCCGCAGAAGGAAAGCCCACCTTCCCTCAGCAGATCCATGGCATGCATAACTTTTTTGAAGTGCCCGGCACCCCGGCGTTCGTCGGTTTCCCGTTCGTACCCTTCAAGCGAAAACGACGGCATGACATTCCCGACTTCGGTCAACCGTTCAACCATCTTTTCATCGATCAGTCCGCCATGAGTGAAGACCAGAAAAGCCATGTCGCTATGCTTTTTGAATATCTCGAAAATGCCTTCCATATAAAACGGTTCGCCGCCGGAAATAACCGCAAAATAGACACCCATCTCCTTCATCTGCATCAGTATGGAGTCAACTTCATCCAGCGAAAGCTCCAGAGACTTGTCATAATCACCGGCATAGCAGCCGTAACAGTTGAGATTGCAGCGCATGGTAGGGCTGATGACCACGGTCGAAGGGGGATAATAACCGTGAGTTTCGCTCCATTCCTTGCGTTTGTTGGTGCCGTTCAGCAGGTGATTGACCAGCAGGTTGCTGATCCATTTGTCGCGCTGGTTGGGATGCAGATCGCGCAGAATCCTGCGGGGAAACTCCATACTCGGATGCTTGTCACGCACCAGACCACGAATCCAGCGGATACGTTCCTTGTAATAGTCTTTCTTGGGAAGCATTTCCATCAGGTGGGTCATCCGGACCAGAGTTTCATCCGAGGAATTCGTCGCCAGTGACAGAAGATAGGAAAGCACCTTTTCTTTGGTGTAGTTTTTCAATGAGTTAATCATTTAACAGACGCTCCGCTACATGTACCGCAAAAATGTCATACTAATATTTACCGTGTCCTTGAATGGCCGATAATGGCTGGTTGCACGACCATCGGCGACCCGCGCGGCAATCGGATGAGAACCGATAGTAAAGCCGTCCTTCCATGCCTTCAGCAAAACTTCCATCTCCATGGCATAGCCGTTTGACGCAAGCGTCAGGTTTTTCAATACGCCACGCGAATAACATCTGAAACCGGACTGGCTGTCGGTGATTTCAAACCCGGTGCGTTTCCAGATACACCAGACACCGACCCGGTTCCAAAATTTGCGCAGCCCGGCCATCTGTTCAAACTGGGTGTGACGGGACGCAATCAGAATATCCCAGCTGCCGTTTTGTGCAGCAGCAGCCAACTGCGGAATCGCCGACACGTCATGCTGGCCATCAGCATCAATCGTGACCACACGGTCAAAACCGGATTCAAGCGCCCAGGCGAACCCGGTTTTCAGCGCAGCCCCCTTGCCCCGGTTCGAGTGGTGACGGAGCAGAGTTATCGGCAGACCCGATAGCAGAGCACTTGTATTATCTGACGAACCATCGTCCACAACCACCAGCGGCACGCCATGTCCCAGGGACTCACGAACCACCGGTACAATGGTGTTTTCCGCATTAAATGCAGGGATCAGGATACATGTTCCCACTTGTCCACCATCTCCTTGAGGGTAATGAATCGATACCGCCGAAACAGTTCCCGCAAGCGGGGAGCCGCATCGGTCCGGGTTCCATAGGATGCGAATCGTTTCAAACCGGACAGGTCGAGCCGTGGGCCGTCAGGATCAACATCACGGGGATGCAGATACAGAACCGCCGGGTGATGAGTCAGGTTCAGCGCATTGATCGTCGCGCAGATCATCCTGAACGGAAAAAACCTGAACCCCCAGCCGCCGCCGGTAGGCAGATTGCCGATCAGTGACCTGGTCACCATCGGTGGGATTTCCCATAACCCCGCCCCTTCGCCCTCAAGTCGGTAGGCAATGCGGCTGCCGCGTGGATTTCCCACCAGCGGCAACGCATTCAAACTTGAATCATATCGATATCCCTGCTCCCGCAGGGCGGCAAAGGCCCAGCCAGCCTGTTCCGTCAAAGACCATTGCGGCGCCCGGTAACCGACCGGCCGCTGACCGGTCTGCTCAAGCAATATCCGCCCGGTGAGCTGAAGCTCTTCACAAAACTGCTGCGGCGTCAAATCAGACGCCAGACGGTGCGAATAACCGTGGGAAGCGATTTCATGACCCGCAGAGCAGATCGACGATGCCAACGTCGAATCACTTTCCGCTACGGAACCAAGCATAAAGAACGTGGCTTTCTGTCCCTGTTCGTCAAGCAGAGCCAGGATTCTTTCGAGATTTTGACGAACTCGCCATGTTTCACGGGGAGGAATGGTTTGCCCCGCACCCGCACCGCACACATGGTACCAATCCTCAACATCAACTGTTAAAACATTGTGCGTCAGTAATCACTCTCCAAAACATGTCGTGTAAAAATGTTAATTATTACATTACTAGCGATATCAAGTCAATGCACCTGTTTCTGAGGGGGCCTGTATACACAAAAAGAAGCGGTATCGCTCAGTCACGATTCCCGCATTGAAAGCAGAGTTCTTATTTTTGTTCTGACCGCCGTAATTGCATCTCTGATTACCAGTCCTCTGTTCGTCAAAGCAGTAAGATAAAAAGGCACCACGCAACCGCATCGGGTACAATCGACCTTGGGACCGAGCATGCAGGGCTTTTTCATAATCCCGTCCGGACCAAATGCAAAAGATTTTTCCGCAAAAGGACAATTATCCGTAACTGTTCGCGCCCGGTCATATTTCATCAACCGAAGCGAGCGTTCCGAGTTGACGATAAAATCGCCGTACTCCTTCTTTTTTTCGATCAGAAACTCAAGGATACGGTCCTTTTCATCCCATCCGGGCCAGAGCGAGTCGTCAAGCCCTTTGACCGGAGTAAAAAAGCTGAACACCATATTTCTGATCTTTGGATTTTGGGACCACCCACGAAGCGAGTCGCCGATTTCCACGAAATTTTCAGTGGTAATGCAGTAGGCAATGGTGATTTTCAGTCCTTCGGTTGCAGCAATGTTTTGCTTGATTGTATCGAAAAGGCCAGGCTGCTTGCGCATTCTGTCGTGATTTTCCCTCCCCCCGTCAACTGAAATATACCAGCTCACATCTTTCCAGTCGGGCAGCGGCAGAGTGCCGTTGGTCGTCACCGTGTTATATTTGAAATAGCGTCGGCCCAGGTCGATCAGCGGCAGACGCAGGAGCGGTTCCCCCCCGACCCAGGTGCACTGTAAAGATCGAAAACCTTCCGCCTTCATACTCTCAAATTTTTCTCGCCACTGTTCAAGCGACCACTCGGAAGAATGATCCTGTTCGAAAAAGTAGCAGTGGTCGCAGCGAAGATTACACTGGCTGGTGACATCAACCGATCCAAAGCTGTTTTTCGGAATACCCATGAGGAAGAAGCCAAGTTGGAGAAAATGGTACTTTGAGAAGAACGGCTTGGGAACTCTCGTAACTACTGTACTCTGTTGATTATTCATATGATCCACCCGCACTGTCTATAACGGCAACGGAGCCCACAACAACCGTTAGGGGCTCCGTATAGCACTCTTAATTCATCGTTATTGAACATTATTTTACTTCTAAGCCCCTGTACGTAGAAAATTCCTTATGCTCTCCGTCGGCCACATCTTTCTCATAATCCTTGACGGCTTCGTTATACTCTTCATCGGTCAGATCATCACCTGGATCTTTCACGTCATATTCCAGCAGTTTACAATCATCATCCATTTCTGTGACTGTTTTGGCGGGGTCCTGGGTATACATGGAGATTCTCGCCCTTATCCAGCCGGGTCTGGGAGTTTGGTGAAGATAGTACACTCTGTTCGGTTCAAAATTAATTTTTGCCGATTCATAGCTTTCAGCCTTTGCAATGACATAATGGGTTCCCGGCTGAATATCTTTTTTAACAAAAAAGCCCCGACCCTTTGTTACACCAATCATTTTTTTATCAAGATACGTATCAAACTCTATCAGGAATCCGAAACTTGTCGTCCTCGTAACCACGAGGGCAGCCATGTCTTTTTCAGGTATTACCGTCCTGATGTCGAGCTTGTCATTTTCCTTCAGCACCATATGCGAAGGGCCGGAACATGCACTTATCAAAAATACTGAAACAATCAAAAAAGCGTGTAAAAGATTTTTCATATGAACTCCCCGGAATAGTTACCTTCACTTCAATACTAATAGTACAGCTTGCCACTTTGTCAAGCGTTTATGCCGACGTGGGGCATTCGAATGAGCAGAAAAAACAGCCGCGATTATGAGCGGTTTAGCCGAATCACCGGTGCATAATTAAGGTGAAGTGACGTTGTGTTTTTCGTCATCATTTACAGGGGATATATTCCCTGACTACCTTCAAAGCTGTCGCTATGCGACGTAAGCATCAACCAAACCGGGAAACGCCAGTTTCGTATACACAAAAATATATTTATTTTTAGGCAGTTGTGATATTGAAATGCTCAGTTTTACAATGTCTGTAAGGGTTAAAATCTGTGGGGGAATATGGCAAGCAGGATCGACTGGACACCACGATCAGCAAGGTGATCTGACTGAGCACTTGTACATTTGTGAGTTGGCGTAATAATAAGCAAATTGTTTGTAGGCTAGAATCCCAAATTGGAGGATGGCCGGGTCACGCGCGTGCACAGGGGACTGGTCATCTAGTAGTTGTGATGGAGAAAATAAATGTTGAAAACATCTGAAGTTTACAAGAATCTGTATCACTATACGACTTGGGACGGTGCGTTGGGAATCCTCAAATCCAAGAGTTTGTGGGCAACACACTACAAGTTTCTGAATGACTATTCCGAGATTAAGCTGTTCCGAGATAGATTAGTCAGACTTATTCTCCCGTATGTAAGAGAACAATATGAAGATCTGATCAAGCGTTCTCCACACGCTAAAAGCAAAATTGACAAAGAGGGAGGATTAGACCAAGCTATTCAACATGATACAGAAGCATTTGTCGATGCTCAGTATCACGCTACAGGAGATGAAATTTATATTGTGTCGTTTTGCGGCGAGCATAGTAATCCCCATATCAACAACAATGGGCTATTGAGTCAGTGGCGCGCTTATGGAACTGGAGGCGGATTTGCGTTCGTTTTTGAAACTCAAAAGTTGGAAGAGGCCCTGATATTAGAAGTCCATAACCATGAATACGGAATGATCCACCTTTCGGATGTGGTTTACAGTGAAGACGACAAAAAAGTACAAGAAGAGTTTTCTGACAACTTGTCGTCTATAGCTGACGATGTAAAGAAAGTTTTTAACCATATGATGGCACCAGGCGATGAGTTAGCTCTAAGTGGATACCAGTCGTTTGCTTCCTGTATTAGCCGTTACAAGCACCATGGGTTTAGCGAAGAAAACGAAGTGCGTATTGTCACTCTACCTACAGTGGTGAACAAGGAGTATTTGGAGCTGGCTGGTAATGAAGGTGTGACATTAAAACCTGAGAAGGATAGAAAATTCAGGACAACGAGTGACGGATTAGTGCCATATGTTGAGCTATTTAATTCTCCTCAGATTGAACTCCCAATAACAAAAATCATTGTTGGTCCCCACAAGGATAAAGAATCACGAGCTGCTGCATTACGTGTGATGTTGAGAAACACTGACATCGAGATAAATTGTTCAGACATCCCATTTGTTGGCTAATCACCACCGATTAGTAAAGTTTTAAAGAATGTCCCCAGCGTTTTTACAAAAAGCTAGGAAACTGATTAAGTGTATGTGTCGAGAGATTGGAATTAAGCACAAGAAGCTGCCAGATGCTTACTACCTCCGATATTTCTAAGCTTAACCAGTCCCATGACCGGCCCGAAGGCAGGGTTGTGACGTTATGCGAGGGATAAAATGATGAAATTAATAAAATTATTTTTTATATTTTTGACTATGACTGGATGCTCAAACAACTTCGCACGGGGGGTTCTTGAGGGACGCTGCTTGCTAATTAGCGGTTCTTGAGGGGTTCTTGAGGGACGCTGCTTGCTAATTAACTATTATGAGTTGCAAAGAGTCAGAAAACTTAAACCGCAACTAAAACCACATAATTATGCCGCTTCTTTGCGGTGAATATATTGTCCCGCAGCTTGAGCCAATAGACCGGAACGAGTCATGTGGTACTGCTCGGCGTATCGGTCAATCTCATGCAGAAGATTTTCTGGCAAAGTAATATTAACCCGTTTTGCTTTAACTTTGAGTCTGGAAAGGTCAATGTCTACCAGGAGCCATACCCCTCCCTGATATTCGGGGTTAACGGCCAATTGTTCTAATGGTGTTGGTGCCGGTACAGGAATATCTTCGCCTTCAAAATAAACTTCTGCGGCCTCTTGAATCATGTGTGGTAAATCTTCCCACTCGTCAGCGGCTGAGAAACAGCCGGGAAAGTCGGGAATAGTTACGCCATGGGCGTGTTGTTCGTCTCCAACGTGAATATATGCGGGGTATAACATACTCTATCTCCATTCCCAACCAGCTTGCCGGTAAATGTTGCGCAAGGTTCCGATTGCCATGTCTTTCCGTGGGTGTGGCACGACTACATGACCAGCTTTCGACGGGTGTTTGTACTTCTGATGGTCGCCTTTGCCGCCGACACAACTCCATCCCTCGTTTTCAAGTCGTTTGATGATTTCTTTGCTAGTCATAGGGCATTTTATACACACCAATACACACCGTGTCAAAATAAAAACTGATTAGTGCTGATCTTCAGCCATGGCGTCAAAACATCCCCTCTCCATAAGGGAGATGGCTAGGGTGAGGGGGAAATGTCGCAATTTCATGGCAATTCTGTCCCCTCATCCGGCCTTCGGCCACCTTCTCCCTCATGGAGAAGGGACTGGCTGAAGCAAAGCGCTAATCGGAAAATAAAATAAAAACTGAATGGGGCAGTCCCTCACATGAGACAATTGCTGCAATGTCTCGTGTTAAGGACTGCCCCCTTAGATTTGCTCCGGGTTGGAAATCGACGGTGGGAGTTGTTGGACAGCAAAGAGGGGGGGGGGTATTTTTCAACCGAAATGGGTCATTTATCTATCAATCTAAGCATTGCAGCGTGATAAGCCGCCAAGTCTTCTCTGTGATCAATGGCCAGCACCAGAACAACCAGAACATCGTCCTCAACCTGATAAACCAGCCGGTATCCCTGTTTTCGCAGCTTAATCTTGTAGCAGCCACGCAACCCGCCGTGCAACTCCGCACCTGGCATATGGGGTTGCTCCAGACGCTTTTTTAGTGCCTTGCGCAGAGGTTCCTTTATGCTGCCGTCAAGAGTCTGCCATTCCTTGAGAGCATCCGGCACGAACTTGAGGCGGTATAAGGTATTCCCTTTGTCGGCTTTAGACGGTGTCAATGTCTACTTCGACACTCCTATCTTTTTGTGCAAGCCGATGCCGGACAAGCTCTGTCAACTCCCGGTCAGCAAGGGCGTCAACCAACATCTCGAAGATTTTGGGGGTTACCATATAAAATGCCGGACGGTTGTGATTAAGGATCGCCACCGGCTTTTCTCCGGCGTCTCGGAGTACCTGCGCCGGATTTTTCTTGAATTCCGACATACTAATAGATAAGTCGGCGTAAATGGTGTCCATGTTCATAATAGCCTCCTTTGTTCAGCTCTAAATATAGAGCTATTTACGGAGCTTTTCAAGCCATTATTTATCTTGAAGCAACAAGTAGGGGGCACGTTTCAACACCATATAAATAAATGAAAGGCCGAATCGTCAACCAGAAAGTTTGACCCGCCAAAAACAAAGAGAACTGAAGGGGGCAGCCCCTGATATGAGACAATTACCGCAATGTCTCGTGTTAAGGACTGCCACCTTAGATTTACTCCGGGTTGGAATCTCCAACCACAGATGTCAATAGAGCTTCTCAATAAACTTTGCGAGATTCTGGCCGATTCCTATAGCCTGATGGGGAAAAAGAGCTTCAAAACCTTCCAAAGTCATGGAGCCGCGATACCCTGTCTCCCGATCTTCAAAGACAGCCAGTTCCTTGCCGGTATCGGCGTCAACCAGCCTTCCCTTGAACTTGATATAGACTTTGCCCGAACCAAACCCGACAAAGAATTTGAGGGCCTTGCTGCCGGCATTGAACTCGCTAAAACGGCCTTCAAGGACAACTGACTTCGGACTTTTCTCGCCATTGACAAGGATGTTCTTGAAAATGTTCTTTGCCTTGAGTTCGCTTTCCAGGGTTTTCGATACATTGGCCTTCAACACCGGCATCAGTTTGGCAATAGTTGCTTTTTCTTCGTCATCAACCCTGGAATATTCAGCTTCTTCTGAAGTAAATTCTTTGATAATCAACGTGTCGTAGTTTTGTGAAATCCGTTCCGTCAGATAGATAGTCTCTTCCGAAAGCGCATCCGGCTTGGGAAGCGTTTTGTCACCTGCAATTACCGATGCTGCACACAACATGATAAAACCGGCACAAATCAGAGATAACAGACGGTTCATATGACACCTCCCACACGTTTAATTTTTTATTTTTGAATACTTACGACCACTACAGAATCACGGATTTATTCCGTCCCCGGCTGTCTCCGTGATGATATTTTGGCACAATCCGGACTTGGTTGTCAAAAAAGGTCAACAAGTAGGGGACAAGTCTCAACCGCATACAACCTCATGGAATTTTGGAGTTGAAACTTGATTCCGGATTTGTCTTATTCACTATTTTTCTTTCCCGGCACCAGCTTTACCATACGATCAAAATCTGATTCATACTTCCTGTCGTCAATCACACGGAACTTCGCAAACTCCTGTTCAGCGTGCACCTTGGCAATCTGTGCGGACACTTTGCCCGCATCTCGTAATATCTCCCGGTCATTCAGGGCCAGGAACCCTTCCAGCTTGGTAATCCAGTCCTTCATAGTCATGGCAACACGTCGCGCTGCCTGTCCATCGGCAAAAATCAAATACTGTTCCGCCAAATTATTCAGCGCTCGCAACTCTTCCTCTGTCAGATAGTTTTTAGCAACAGTTACATCCGCTTTACGGATACGTGTCCCCTCCCAGCTCGTCAACCCCATGTTCGGCTGACTGCTGGCAGCACGCAATTGAATCAGTTCAGCGGCTGTCTGTCCGTGGATCGCATAGTGAACCTTGTTCTGCACTGTGGCAAAAAACTCCTGGGTCAGTGGGTGAGTTGGGTCATAGTCAACGCTGGTGGCATAAATGTCAGTAATCTTCTGATAGAACCGCCGTTCACTGGTACGGATATCCTGTAAACGCTTGGTCAGCTCATCAAAATAATCACGACCTTTATCTGGATTCTTCAGTCGCTCATCATCCAGCACAAAGCCTTTGATGATGTATTCCTTCAGCTTGTCACTGGCCCATTGGCGAAAACGCACACCTGCCTGGCTTCTGACCCGATAACCCAAGGCAAGCACCATGTCCAGATTGTAATGGGTTACTTCATATTGTTTGCCGTCTGCGGCAGTTGTTCGGAAAAACCGAACAACTGAATTTTCATCCAGTTCGCCATCTTCAAAGACATGCTTTATGTGCTCGCTGATGGTCCCTTTGGCCTTGCCGAACAGCTCGGTAAGCTGTTTCTGATTCAGCCATAGGGTTTCAGCCTCCAGCATGACATCAATCTTGGTCCGGCCATCCTCGCTACGATAGATAAGGAAATTGTCGGGTTCAATTTTCATTGATTATTCCTCCAGGTGAAGATCCACTTTTTCCAGCTTACTTCAAAAAGACACATCACCCTCAGCGGGTGCTTTAAGTCGATCATTTGGCCCTTTGCGCAGGAGATTGTACGCTAGATTGGTAAAGCGTCGTCCCGGATTTTTCCACACACGGGAAAGTATCGAAGGCCAGGTATACGCAGCCTTGCGCGCCTCCAGCCAGCCGCGATAAAGTTGTTCCGGCGTCATCAGCTTCGGCTGAAACACCACCTCCGAGTGGTTGTAGCGGTTCCAGTCCCGGTGCAGAATTCGCCCTTCCTGCTCATACTGCTGAAAAAGCCGGGTTCCCGGATACGGAGTAAGAAGATTGAAGGTGGGAACACTCGGAGAGAATTCCTCGACAAAGCGAAGTGTCTTTTCAAAGATGCTCTGGTCATGATCGTCAAAGCCGAAGATAAGCGAGGTTTCAAGAATGATGCCCGCATCCCGGACCCGCTTCATGAGTTCGCCCTGCGATGTTGCCCCTGACGACTTGGCGAGTCGGGAATAGTGGCCCGTCACCGATTCTATACCGACGAAGAGCCCTATGCATCCGGAGCGGGCCACGAGCTTAAGTAGTTCCGGATCTTCGGCAAAGCGCAGACTGGTCTGAGAACCCCACCGCACCCCCAGTTCCGCCATCCCTTCCAGGATCGGCTTCGCCTTCGCAGGATCTCCCAGTAGATTGTCATCCAGGAAAATCACCAGTTTTCGGGGAAAGGAGCGGATTTCGGCAAGGATGTCGGCTGCACTGCGGTAACGGAAGCGATTGCCAAAATAGGGGGTCACCGTGCAAAAGGCGCAGTCATAGGGGCAGCCGCGACTGGCCTGGACCGTCTGTGTCGTGAGGTATCGCTTGCCGGCCAGGATCTCGCGACGCGGCCAGGGGACATCGATCTGATCGTCCTGCGGAATCGGAGCACGGTATACCGTTTCCAGTCTGCCGCAGAGAAAATCGTCGAGGAGCCTGGACATAACCGGTTCAGCTTCGCCGATAACCACCGCATCCGCATGGGCAAGAGCTTCTTCCGGAAGCACCGTCGGGTGCATTCCTCCCATGATGACCGGAACTCCCTCACCCCTGAATTGACCGGCAATTTCGTAGGCCCGCGTCGCCTGATGAGTCATGGCGGTGATTCCGACGAGATCAAAATTCTTTCCTGACGGGATGGCATCCTGACTTTCATCAACAAGGGTCACGTCCCAGTTCGAAGGTGTCACAGCAGCAACCTGCTGGAGAGACAGGGAGGGAAGCTGGAAATATCTGGCCCAGCCGAGCTTGTGCGTCGCGGGGTAAATAAGAAGGAGGCGCGGAGACCGATTATGGGCAGGGGATTGTAAAGTGTTCATTCGACCTTTCAGCTCTTTACAGAGGATCTTCCGCTAACGATACTGTATTCAAGGGCATCAGCCGTCACCGTATCACAGCTCCGTTTCGTTTGCCACCTGGTTTCCGCTCTGGCGGCGGCTGTCTACTGATCGGAATTTGCTTTTTCACACAATTTGCTATAGTAATCAACGCTTGTCCGGGTATCTCACGAAATCCGGAATACGAGTTCCAAACGGAGTATTCGAGTGAAAATAGTCCTCCTGCACGCCCACGGCAGCAACTGGCTCCGCGGCATGAAAGACATCAGCACCATATTCAACCTGATGCCGCCGCTGGGGATGATGAGCATTGCTGCAGTTCTCGAACGTGAAGGCATCGATGTTGAAATCATCGACTGCCACGCTACTCCGCTGCCGCTTGACGATCTGGTGGAAGATATCATCCGGCGCGGTGCGGATTGCCTGGGAATATCCACGACCACCTCTTCCTTCAACAAGGGGTATCAAATTGCCGCCGCACTGAAGGAAAAAGCGCCGCAGATCTTCACTCTGTTCGGCGGGGCCCATGCCTGCACAATCGGCGCGCCGCTGCTGGATTCATTCCCGGCCATCGATTGCCTGGTGATCGGTGAAGGCGAAAACACCATGCTGGAGCTGGCACAGGCCGGCTTTAAAGGGCTCGGAGATATTCCCGGCGTGGCCTACCGGGATGTCAACGGCACCGGTGTATATTCAGCTCCCCGTGAGTTGATCAAGAATCTGGATGACCTGCCGTTTCCGGCGTATCGCAAACTGCCACAGTTTCCCAAACGCTACAATCTGCCGCTCTTCAGCTATCCCACGGCGCCCAATACCAGCATCATTTCCAGCCGCGGCTGCCCCTATGCCTGTTCCTACTGCGACCGTTCCGTCTTCAGTCGCGGTTTCAGATTCAACTCTCCTGAGTATATTGTTGAGCATATGGCGATGCTTAACCGCGATTTCGGTATTCGCCATGTTTTCTTCTATGACGATCTGTTCACCTTTGACCGCAAACGGGTGGCGGAGTTCTGTGAAATAAAGGCACGCAAGGGATTGAAGGTTACCTATAACTGTATCGCCCGTCTTGAGCATGTGGACTCTGAGCTGTTGACGCTTCTTAAACAATCAGGGTGCTGGCAGGTCAATTTCGGCATCGAATCTGGCGATCCGGAAATTTTGAAACAGCACAGGAAATTCTTTGAACTGGACGAGGTTGGGCGAAAACTGCTCATGGTCAAGCAGGCCGGCATGCGGGTAAAGGGACTTTTCATGGTCGGCCTGCCGGGAGAAAACGAGACCGCCATCAGGCGAACCATTGACTATGCCCTGTCGCTGCCGCTGGACGAGATCAATGTCACCAAGTTCACACCGTTTCCCGGTGCTCCGATTTACGCCACGATCAGGGAACAGGGGGAATTCACCGAGGATTGGGATTTGATGAACTGCATGAACTTTGTCTTCGTGCCCCACGGCATGACCAAACAGCAGCTGGAAAATCTCTACGATGAATTTATCCGCAGTTTCTACCACCGCACCCGCATCCACTGGGGATACACGAAAATGCTCTGGAAATCGCCGCACAGCATTTTGACCTTTATGCGAAGCTTTCCTGAAATTCTGGCCTTCGAGATGAAACAGAAGTGGTAGCGTATTGCCGAATCTGGAGGAGAATGCGACGGATGAAACAACTGAAAGTATCCCTCTGTATTGCCGCACTGCTGCTTTGCTCCGTGGTACATCCCGTATCGGCGGCCGAAAACCCGGCGGCAAAGCAAACCGGTGAATACGGTTTCCTCACCGGTTACGGAATAACCCACAAATATTTCGGTGCAACCCGTACCCAAGTGCAAACATGGGACGTCATTGCCCGGTTCGGATATTTCCTGTCTGATGAGGTCGGCGTGGGCAGTTGGTATCAAGGGAGGCATGAGCTGCTGGTGGAGCTGCCCTATCATATGGCGGTTGACCACGGTGGCAGATCCATGGTGGGTGGCTATCTGCTTGGAAGCTGGAAATTCACCGGTCCGGATACTGTAGCACCGTATGTATTTGCCGGTGGCGGTCCGCTGTTCGTAGACCTGGGGCTTCCGACCATGGGAACGAGGCTCTGTTACAGCTATCAAGCGGGGACCGGGCTGCACTACTTTCTGGACAAAAAGACCGCCCTTACCATGGAGTACCGCTATCATCACATCTCAAATGCCGGGACCGCCGAACCGAATGAACCGCTCAACTCCAGCAAGATATTGTTCGGATTGATCAGGTACTACTGACAGATCAGAATACAGCACCTTTCCCCTTGCCACACGGACCAAAGCATTTATAATACCCCCATGATCCCGGAACTTCTCAAAACCTCTCTTGCACAACGTATTGCCGCTGCGATCACCAATCGCGAAGCGGCGGTCGATGTCATGAAAGAGCTGCAGCGCCATTATGGCTGGCTGACCGACGAAGCACTTGAGGAAGCGTCTCAGCTGCTGGGCTTGTCGCCGCTCCAGATTGAAGAACTGGCTACCTTCTACGAAATGATCTATCGCCGCCCGGTGGGGCGCCATGTCGTGCACGTATGCGACTCGATTTCCTGTTGGGCTGTGGGGGGCGAAACACTGCTGGGAGCACTCTCACAGCTTCTTGAAATCAGACCGGGCTCGACCACGGCGGACGATTCCGTAACGCTGCTCCCCTGTTCCTGCCTCGGCAACTGCGGCGAAGCACCCTGTATGATGGTTGATGAAAAACAGTACGGCCGAATGACACCTGAATCGGCCTCACAGTTGATAACAGCATTACGGACCGGCACCTCCCAAAAGCCGATCAAATAAACGACCACTTGTCTGTATGCGTACGGAATGCTATGGTGC
The DNA here is from genome assembly GCA_025355325.1 of Geobacteraceae bacterium. Taxonomy (GTDB): domain Bacteria; phylum Desulfobacterota; class Desulfuromonadia; order Geobacterales; family Pseudopelobacteraceae; genus JACRCG01. The sequence goes on along the minus strand of JANXZX010000045.1, from coordinate 4,226 downwards.
AAGACTCTACAGTTCCTCCGCAAAGAGGATAACCACCCGATAAAAGGAGATTATTATGAAAAAACAGTTTATTACGGCAGCCGTCCTGGTAAGTTTCAGCATGATGTCCGTAGCAGCCTTTGCCGCCGAAAATAGTGGCGAAGCAATCTTTAATGCGAAATGCTTCGCCTGCCACCCGGATGGCGGCAACATTATGAAACCAAGCGAGACTCTGAAGGGCATCAAAGATACCAAAAAGATTATCTCCAAAATCCGCAAGGGGGGCGGCGGAATGACCGCTTTTGATGCCAAGTCCATTTCTGATGCCGATGCCAAACTGGTGGCAGCCTACATCGTAAAAACCTTCAAGAAATAGTCTATTCCGCCGGAGAGGCTGTGACACACACCTCTCCGGCGGCCATACCCCATGGAACAGATCCTGCTCAAACATACCCATACCGGCCAGTGCCTCTCCTTTGACGAGTATCGTTCCGTCGGCGGTTTTGATGCCCTAGCAACTGCACTCCGGGAGATGACGCCGGTCGAAGTCCAGCAGCAGGTGATCGATTCCGGATTGCGTGGTCGCGGAGGAGCCGGCTTTCCGACCGGAAAAAAATGGTCATTCGTGCCGCGCGACCTGCCGGGACCCCGCTATCTGATCTGCAACAGCGATGAAATGGAGCCGGGTACCTACAAGGATCGCGTGCTGCTCGAACGGAATCCTCATATTCTCGTCGAGGGGATGGCGCTTGCCTGTTACGCTCTCGGGGTTCACCACGCTTTCATCTTTGTGCGCCATGGTTATGAACAGGCGGCAATTAATCTGCGTGCCGCTATTGCTGCTGCCCACCGTTCCGGTTTTCTGGGGGACAACATTCTGGGGAGCGATTTCAGTCTGGAACTGGACGTTCATCAATCAGCCGGGCGCTATATCTGTGGTGAAGAGACCGCCCTGATCAACGCGCTTGAAGGAAAACGGGCCAACCCGCGTGTCAAGCCCCCCTTTCCGGCAATCAAGGGGTTGTGGGAACAGCCCACCGTCGTCAACAATGTCGAAACGCTGGCAAATATCCCGGCCATCATCACCGGTGGGCCGCTCTGGTGGAAAGGCACCGCCGCGACCCCGGAAGCAGCCGGCACCAAGCTGTTCTGCGTCAGCGGCCATGTTGCCAACACCGAATGTTTCGAATTGCCGCTCGGCATAACGCTGGGGGAGATAATCGACGGCCCCTGTGGCGGCATGCGCCCCGGAAGCAGCTTCAAGGCATGTATTCCGGGCGGAGCCTCTACGCCGTACATGACCGGCGCCCACCGGGATGTGCCCATGGATTTCGATCCGGTGGCCAAAGCCGGTTCACGCCTCGGCACCGGCGGGATTATCGTATTCGACCACACCACCTGCATGGTAGCGGCCACACTCAATCTGACCCGCTTTTATGTCCGGGAATCATGCGGCTGGTGTACTCCCTGCCGCGAGGGACTCCCCTTTGTGGCCCATACCCTGGAGCGGATTGAGACGGGGCGAGGGACTGACCGGGATATCGAGATTCTGCGGGAACATGTTAAAATGCTGAATTATGCCTTCTGCGCTCTGGCACCGGGTGCTATGGGCCCGGTAGAGGGGCTGCTGCGACTGTTCGGAGATGAACTGGAAGCCCACGTTTCCGGGAAGAAATGCCCGTTCGGAAAGTAATCAGATTATGCCGAAAATAATCATCGACTCCATACCGATTGACGTTCCCCAAGGCACCAATGTGCTGGAAGCGGCGCGCAGCATCGGCATCACGATCCCGCATTTCTGCTGGCATCCCGCTCTCGGCAAAGCCGGTGCCTGCCGGGCATGTGCCGTCAAGATGCTTGACGGTCCGATCAGGGGCATCCAGATGTCATGTATGCTGCCGGCACAGGACGGCATGGTGGTTTCGACGACCGATGATGAGGCGGTGGCCATGCGTCGCGCCGTCATCGAATGGCTGATGATCAACCATCCCCATGATTGCCCGGTCTGCGACGAAGGGGGGGAATGCCAGCTTCAGGATTTCACCATTGCCGGCGGTCACGGCATCCGGCGCTTTGACGGCTTGAAGCGCACCCACGTCAACCAGTATCTCGGCGACTGTATCGAACATGAAATGAACCGCTGCATCCAATGCTACCGCTGCGTCCGGTTTTACCAGGAGTACGCCGGCGGCACCGATTTCGGCGTCATGGGGCGTTCCGGCATGGTGTACTTCGGGCGTCAGCAGGATGGCCCGCTCGAATCGCCATTTTCCGGTAATCTGGCTGAGATCTGCCCGACCGGCGTCTTTACCGTTAAAACGGCACGGTTTCGCGCCCGTTATTGGGATTATGACATGGCCCCCTCGATCTGTCCCGGCTGTTCACTCGGATGCAATACGGTCCCGATGGCCCGTTACCGGGAATTGCTCAAGGTGACCGCACGCCGAAACGATGCTGTCAACGGCTGGTTTATCTGCGACCGGGGGCGCTTTTCGAATACCCCCGTAAATGCGGCTAATCGCCCCCGGCAGCCGCAGATTGACGGCGAGGCGGTCAGCATGGAGGCCGCCCTGAATGCCCTGCGGGAGCGACTGACCGACTTCACCGCCCGGCACGGTTCTTCGGCACTGGCAATAGTCGGCTCGCCCCGCATGTCTCAGGAGGCCGCCATCATGGCAGCCCGCCTGCGGGATGTGACCGGAGCGGGATATCTATGCTATTCCTATGATCCGGAGACGGCGCAGGCAACGGCCGAAGCGGTTGCGCTGCTGAACAAAGACAATGCCGCATCTCAGGAGAATGTCCGACAGGCCGATTTGATTGCCCTGCTTGCGTGCGACCCGCTGAACGAAGCGCCCATGATGGCGCTGGCGATACGGCAGGCGTGGCGGAACGGCGCAAAGGTGTATCACGTAGCTGAAAAACCCGTATGTAACGCATTACACCAGCTATATGAGACAGTATATGTCTCATCAATTGGCGAAATCCCGTTCAAAGAAGCCCATGCGCCGGTCTTGGTCTGCGGAACAAACCGGAAAGGGCTCGACCTGGTCAGACCAGTAATGAATGAGGGGATCAAGACCGCCTTCATCATGGATGGTCCAAACTCCTTTGGCACCTCTCTGCTGGCGCGTGAGCTCGGGGCTGTTTCCTTCGGGGAAGCACTGACAAGCGGCAAGATCAAAGGAATTATCGCTCTGGAAGCTGATCTGCCGTCAGACCTGCCGCCGGAGCTCAGCGTACTGGCGGCCGCCGACTGGCTCCGGACACCTCTGATTGAGCTGGCCGGGATCGTCCTGCCGGTCACTTCCTGGGTTGAGATGGACGGCATATTTATTAACAATGAAGGTAGAGCCCAGAGCTTCAAGCAAGTCATGAAATCCGGCTTGCCGATAAAGGGATTGACTCCGGAACAGCATCCACCGCGAATCCATCGTCATGACCCGCCCGGAGGTGACATGCCTCCTTCCTGGAAAATGGTTTCTGCGTTGGTGCAATTATTAGGGGGCAATCAGGACGATGACACCAGTTTCAGAGATCAGTGGCGGGAGTTTGAAACGCCTGATGCAGCACATAACAGGATAATGAGTTACGAAAGGAACCCGAAACAGTGAAAACAGCAATTTTAATGATGGCCCACGGAAGCCGCATTTCCGAGGCAAATGATGCAGCCCGCGAAGTAGCGGCGATGGTGAAGGAGATCACCGGCTTTGATATCGTCGAGGTTTCGTTCCGCGAACTGCATGAACCGAGCATCCAGCAGGGGATCGATGCCTGTGTTGCACGGGGGGCAGAACGGATTCTGCTGATGCCGTATTTCCTCTTCATGGGAGCCCATGTTCAGCACGATCTGCCGGAAGAGATTGCAGAAGCGAAAACACGCTATCCTGACCTGGTTATGGAGATGGGAAGTCATCTGGGGGCGCACCGCAAACTGGCCGAGATCGAAGCCGAACGTATTGGCGAATCACTGGAAAGGCTGGGGTGGCGCTGATGGATTCTCTGAGTATGAAACCGGATGAGATTGAAACCGAGTCATTTCGCATTATTGACACCGAGGCGGGAAATCATGGTTGGCCTGACGCTGAATGGCAGATTGTGCGCCGCGCCATCCACACCAGTGCTGACTTTGAGTATGCCCAATCAATGGTTCTTTCCGATGGTGTTGTAGAGAAAGCAATCGCGGCACTGAAAAGCGGCGCCGGTATTGTTACCGATACGCATATGGCCCTTTCCGGAATCAGCAA
>JANXZX010000030.1 GCA_025355325.1 Geobacteraceae bacterium | reverse complement strand
TAATCCTCGCACTCGTCTACACGCTCTTCTGCTTACCCGTATCATCATACCACCGGAACGATGGAACAGGATTCCAACTGCGTCAGGTGCCACCGTAACAGCAGTGAGACGAAGGTTGTATCTTGCAAGGGCTGCCATCTGCCCGATCCGTTTTCGGCAACTGCAATCAGGGAAAAAGATCCCAAAACCTATCATCTTGACAAGCCGAGTCTCAAGGCGGCGCTGCACCGGAATTGCATCGATTGTCACCAGAAAATGAGTAAAGGGCCGACCGGCTGTCAGGATTGTCACGTAAGGACCAAGGAAGGAAATGCCTTCTATAACTCCGGAGAATTTGCTCCCAAGAATAAACCCGCCAAAGGTGCTCATGGCGGCCATTAAATAGATAGCAAATACGGTTAAAAGTACATTTAATCTGAAGGAGTATATCATGAAAAGAAGAGATTTCCTGAAAGGCTGTTTGATAGGCGGAGCAGCTGCTACCCTTGGGACAACATCCAAGAGTTGGGCAGTTGGTTCCTTCGAAGGATACCCTGATTCCATGGGGGTTCTTGTGGACACAACCCGCTGCATTGGCTGCCGGAGTTGTGAAGCGGCATGTAACAAAGAGCAAAAGCTCCCCGAGCCGGATGTTCCGTTTGATGATACCTCCGTTTTTGAAGAAAAACGCAGAACCACTGAAAAAGCATATACCGTTGTTAACCGCTATGAAGCAACTGACGGTAAAAAAGCCCCATTCCGCAAAATGCAGTGCAACCACTGCAACGAACCAGCCTGCCTGACCTCCTGTTTCGTCAATGCCTATACAAAAACCAAAGAGGGCGCAGTTATTTACGACGGCAAGATCTGCGTCGGATGCCGTACCTGCATGGTAGCATGTCCCTTTAATATACCGGCATACAGTTATTCAAGCGCTTTTGCTCCGGTCGTTAAAAAATGTATCTTCTGTTATCACACCCGCTTGAAATTCGGCAAGCCACCGGCATGTGTCGAGATCTGTCCGCGGGAAGCTCTGACATTCGGACTCCGCAGGGATCTGATCAAGATGGGTAATGAAAGAATCAAGGAAACTCCTGACAAATATTTCGACCATATTTATGGCGAAAAAGAGTTGGGAGGCACCAGTTGGCTGTATCTGTCCAGTGTTCCCGCTGAAAAAATCGGGCTGGATGAAACCGTAGGCAACGAACCTATTATCTCGAACGTCAAGGAGTTCCTGGGCATGGTACCAATGGTTCTTACCATCTGGCCGGCACTGTTCTCCGGGATTCATCTCCTTGCAACCCGTAACAAAGATCACGGCGATCACGATAACCATTCTGCGCAGGAGGATGGAAAAAAATGAAAAAATTAATTGATAACGGTGCAATAGTAGTAACTTCCCATCAAAAAGCTTCCGGTAAAGACTGGACTTTAATGGAGAAACTCTTTCTCGGCCTGCCATTTTCGCAATACATTGGACAGGCTCTTCGTAACCCTCTTAACTGGTTTTTTGCAGTTGTATTGGCAGTCGGCCTTCCCATTATTCTGGGCCGTTTCATTTTTGGCCTTTCCTGGGTTACGCATAGTTCCAATGACTATCCGTGGGGGCTGTTCCTTGGTTTCGGTCTGTTCGGCATGGTTCCACTATCTTCGTCCGGTTTTCAGCTCGGTACGGCTTGCGAAGTATTCGGTCGTCACGACCTGGAACCGATCGAGCGCCTGGGGCTGCTGAATGGTCTTTTGGGATATTTCTTCGCGGTAATATTTCTTCTCTGTGACCTTGGACAGCCGTGGCGTCTGCCCTATCCGATGGTATTGGCATACGGACCGGCAGCGGTACTGTTTCTGGTTGCCTGGCATGTTGCCACCTACCTTTCAGTGCAGATTGCCGAAGTTTCAGTCAGCTTTTTCGAATGGATCGGTTTTCCGATCGGCATAAAAGCTATCAGGAAAATTACCCTGGGGATGACCGTATCCGGCATTATCCTCTCCACCCTGCATCAGGGTGCTCTTGGCGCACTTTTTACCTATGCTCCAGGCAAGGTTCATCCTCTCTGGTACTCGTCTTCATTCCAGTGGATCCACTTTTTTGTCTCGTCGATCCCCGGCGGCCTCTGCATGGTTATAACGGTGAGTACCATTGCCAAGAAGACCATGGCCTGGCGTTTTGACAAGCGATTCGTTGACAGTCTGGACCGCATAACGATCTCGTTGGCCAAAGGTTCCAGTATGGGTCTTGCAACCTATCTCACCATCAAACTTATCAGTATTGCCCATGACAACAAATGGGGTTATTTCCTGACCGGTTATGGTCAATGGTACCTGGTTGAGATCATGATCGGTGTAATCGTGCCGATGGCGCTGTTTGCCTATGCTATCCGCAGAAAGCAGATGGGAATCATACGCTTAAGTGCTTTCATGGTTGTAATCGGAATATTCTTGAACAGGCTCAATACTGCCTATATTACTTTTAACTGGAAACTCTCCTACCGGGAGATCCCGCACTGGCGTGAAGTTGTCATCTGTGTAACGGTGTATTGTATTTATATCATGGTCTATCGCTTCATTCTCTACAGACTGCCGATCTTTTACCAGTGGCAGGCTCAGGAAGAACTTGCGACGGAACATGTTACGGAGTCAGCTGCCCACAAGCATGCACCAGCTCATGATAACAGAGATAAATCAACGGTTCTCGGACTTACGCCGGAATATGTCACAGAATCAAAATCAACTTCTCTCTGAGAAGTTGATTTCACCGGTTTCTTTCTTGTTGGCAGAATAAAGCGATTTGACTTTTATGGGGGGCAACAGCCCCCCGGCATGCTATACATTCTCAAAACACGAGATACTACTAGGAGACGATCATGAAACTGCGTTGGATTGCCCTTACAGCTCTGATTATGTGCTATTCAATTTCTGCGATGGCGCTTGATATCAAGGACAAAACGTTTGCTACCGAAAATGCCGGTAAGGTCGTTTTCAGTCACGCCAAGCATTTGAAAAAGAAGAATGCCAAATCAGCTAACATCAGCTGCAAGGCATGTCATAACGATGACATGAAGAAAAATGTGAGTTACACCATGGCACAGATGGAGCAGGGCAAATCGTGCGGTCAATGTCACAACGGAAAAAAGGCTTTTGCACTTGCCAAATGTTCCGCATGTCACAAGGTTAAGGATATCACTTTCAAGGTTAAGGAAACAGGGCCAGTGTTGTTTAAACATTCCGTCCATTTGCAGAAAAAGAGTGAATGCGGCGAATGCCACAACACATTGTTCAAGACCGGTGCTAACCCTCGGGTAACCATGGCTGCCATGGAAAAAGGAAAATCATGTGGTGCCTGTCATAACGGTAAGAAAGCTTTCGGGATCGATAAGTGTGCTTCCTGTCACCCGGTAAAGGAAATTACGTTCAAAGTTAAAGAGACCGGTCCCACGCTGTTCAGTCATAAATTCCATGTTGAAGTTGCCGGATGCGACAAATGTCATCCCAAGCTGTATACTCCGAATTCGCAGAATAAACCTGTCGGAATGGCAGCTATGGAAAAGGGTAAATCATGCGGCGCGTGCCACAACTCCAAGGATGCGTTTGCCGTAAAAGAGTGTTCGAAATGTCATCCGACAAAAGAACTTGTTTTCGAGTCAAAGAATTTTGGCCCTGCTAAATTCAGCCACAAATTCCATGTTGGTATGTACTCGTGTAAGGATTGCCATACTTCTTTATACAATACGGTTCGAAGCAAAACTGTTGTATCAATGCGGAAAATGGAGGAAGGAAAATCATGTGGCAGTTGCCATGACGGGAAAACAGCTTTTACCGTTAAGGATGATAAATGCGGGACATGTCATAAAATGTAATTGCATCTCTGCATGTTTCAGGGTGCAGTCAATCGACTGCACCCTGAAACTGTCTGAAAAAGTATCAGGATCTGTGGAGGTATGCCATGTTTGACACACTTGCAGGAAAAGCCCTTGTTCCGGTAGGTCTTGCTGTTACCGGATTTATGGTGGTGTGCTGTCTGGTTCTGTATTCTGTTATTCGTGACGACCTCCACCATAATGAAATAGTACATGCCACCAATCTTGCCGACACCATTCTTAAATCCACCCGCTATGCGATGCACAAATCAGATCGCGAGACGCTGGCAACAATCATAAAGAACGTGGGTGAGCAGAAGGGCGTTGATCATGTCAGGATCTTCAACAAAAAAGGTCTCGTTACCTTTTCTGCCAAGTCGAATGAGTTAAACCGTCATGTTGATAAAAATGCGGAGGGGTGCATTGTTTGTCACAAGGGAGCTGTACCCGTTACCAATTTAGGGACAATGCAGCAGGCACGCACGTTTAAAAATACCGAAGGCATGGATGTAATGGCGATAACAGCGCCAATCTATAATGAGCCGGATTGTTCCGCCGTTGCTTGTCATCCCGCCGGACAGAAAGTATTGGGCACATTGGACATCGGACTGTCGAGGGCTGAGTTGAACAGGTCGCTCTCGATGCTGCGCATCCAAATGATCGTTTTTACATTTATGTGCCTTCTTCTGACTATCAGCGGAGTTACCGCTTTATTACGAAGGAATGTTTTTCTGCCGATTCAGAGGCTGCGGAGATATGTAGAATCTACAGCACAAAAGAACGATATTCCGGAGCCCCCGCCGCATTTGCCACATGATCTTGACGTAATTGCCATTAGCTACTATAATGCGAAATCGAACTCGACTGGAGAGAAACCCGGTTCATAAGAAACAACTCAATAAATGAAATAGTGCCAGGCTATCGGGGATTGCATGACTGACATGCGTGAACATCAATGACTGATATTAGTGAAGTCCGCGATAGCGCCGAAATACTTCGGCAGGAACTAATGAAGGAAATAAGCCGGTTAAACCGCTTTTCCCACCGTGGTGTCCTTGCTCTGGCGCTGTTTCTTGTTATCAGCATGTTTGCCTGGTGGGGATTCTTCTTTCTGCCGTCTCCTGATACCGTTACCGCAGTTCTCGGCAGACCGCCTTCAGCGCGTATTATCAGCATAGCTCTTCTGCTGTATACCTTCTCAGCCATAATTCTCAGCCTTTCGCGTATGACCGCAGGGATCGAACATCGCAGCAGTTTCAGCCATGTGGGATATCTGACGGCCTTTTTCCTCTTTTATTATTTTGGTAAAGCCCTGGAAGATAATTACTGGGCCGTGTTCGGTTCCGGCGTAACTATTCTGGGTGTAGAAAGCTATCGGATCTGGACCTACTGCGCTGAGGGAATAGCCAAAAACCAGGAAGATATCGAATATGTAACCAGAACAGGTCGCCCCCCTCCCCAAGAGTAGATCGCACTTTTCATTTCTATGGACAGACTCTCAGCTTGAACGACTATCTTGATCTTTTCATATCCTACCTCACCGTGGAAAAGGGGCTATCGGCCAACACCCGGTCAGCCTACAGCCGTGATCTGGCGAGATATCTGGATTATCTTGAAAAGGAGGGACGACTGAGGCCCTCTGATGTCGGTTCAACCGATATTTCCGCCTTCCTGGGTACTCTGCAAAAACAAAAAATCGGCCCGCGCAGCCGTGCGCGCTGTCTTTCAGCAATCCGCATGTTCCATAAATTCCTGATGATTGAGAACTACGCCGACGTCAATCCCGCCACAATAATCGAAGCACCACGCACTCTACATAAACTGCCCCAGTTTTTGGACAGCCGCGAGATAGACGCTCTGTTTGCCGCCTGTTCGGGAGAACGGGGCGAGGATCTGCGTGACCGGGCCATGCTGGAGCTGCTGTACGCCACCGGCCTGCGGGTGTCCGAACTGGTTCAGTTGAAACTGCGTGAAGTCAACCTTGATTCAGGATATCTGATGACGGTCGGCAAGGGGAATAAGGAGCGCATTGTTCCTATCGGCGAGTCGGCCCGGGTGCAGGTTTCTGACTATCTTGACCGCTTTCGCCAGAGTGCTGATCCGCTTCGGCAGAATCCATACCTGTTTCTTTCGCGCCTCGGCACGGCCATGAGCCGTCAGGCATTCTGGAATATCATCAAGAAGCGGGCCCAGATGGCGGCTATTCGAAAAAACATTTCACCACACACGCTACGGCACTCCTTTGCCACCCATCTGCTGGAAAACGGTGCAGATCTGCGCAGTGTCCAGATTATGCTGGGACATGCCGATCTGGCCACCACCCAGATTTATACCCACGTAACCCGTGAACGCCTTAAAAGACTGCACCAGCAGATTCATCCCCGCGGCTAACCGGTTGTGCTGCCGTGGTATCGCCGTTGTCATTACGGATAAGATGCCGGAATTACGCTTGCCCTTCATTTTCCTCTCAGGAGACAAACTGTAATGCAAGCAGCAGAAGATCAATTAACCGCACAGCTTTTTTCAGCTTACGTCACTGCTGCGCGAGGTGAAGAAGTAATACTGCTTTGTTCGTAGTGTCACATGGTGTATAGTTTGTTTACAAATATTACAAAGAGGTGTTGTATGTCTCGTGCATCCGCAACAACCGTTCCGATGGCTTTTCGTGTCTCACTTCCCACCCGTGATCGCATCGACAAGCTCGCACGCGTCACCCGACGTTCAAAATCGTTTGTTATTGAAGAAGCTCTGGAAAACTATCTTGATATCAACGAATGGCAGATACAGGGTATTCAGGACGCTGTAGCCGTCGCCGACAGCCCGGGCGCTGATTTTTCTGACCATGACGATGTGCTGGCGATATGGGAGGCTAAGGTTGCACGTTAAATGGCTAAGGTTGGCGCTTCTGGATCTGGATGCGGCTGAGGCGTATATTGCCCAGGATGATCCGGCTATCGCCACCGAGGTAGTACTGCGTATTATCAGAACAGTATCCCTGTTGAAGGAACAGTCAGGCATTGGGCGGGCGGGACGTTTGCCCGGCACGAAGGAACTTGTCGTCCCCAAAACTTCCTACATCGTGCCATACCGCGTCAAGGATGATACTGTTCAGATTCTTCGAGTCTACCATTCATCCCTCAAATGGCCGGAACGACTTTGAGCCGATTGCTTCAGTCTCTCCTTTATCCCACCCCAACCCTGGCCGACATGGTCGTACAGATTGACATTAGCGCACCATTGCAGTAGTGTAGCAATCCAACAAGGCCCTGGGGGAGTTCCTTCGAACTGAGATCCGTCTGCTGCTTTCCGAGCACAGCGGGAACCCTTTGCACCTGAACCGGGTAATTCCGGCGTAGGAAAGCGGCTTGCGGGATG
>JANXZX010000028.1 GCA_025355325.1 Geobacteraceae bacterium | reverse complement strand
AATTTATTTCCGGGAAGGGAAAATTAAAGAATATCGATATGAATAATATTCTAATAGATTCGAAACGTTATGTAATGAATGAGGAATCCTACAATGCTTACTGGCAACCTGTAACAGGAACTGACTATTCTGAATTCGGCGAACCTTTTTCCTGTAACCTCCTTTGGGTTAAAGAGAACGATTCTTGTTCAGAAGTAGTGACCAGCCGCAGTTTTCCTGCTGAACCTGTTATTAGTGTTATAGTTTCTACATACGCTTCAGAAGAGTTTATGCGTGAGTGCCTGGAGGATCTGGTTAATCAGACTGTCTTTGATCAGATTGAAGTTGTCATTGTTGATGCGGCATCTCCCCAGAATGAGCAGGCCATTGTACGGGAATTTCAGCAACGTTACTCCAATATCCGCTACATCCGCACGCCGGAGCGAATCGGCATCTATGCGGCATGGAATCTGGCCATTCGTGAGGCAACGGGAAAATACATAACTCCTTTCAGCACCAATGACCGGTTGAACAAAGAAGCATATGAGATGCTAAAAAAAGCTCTCGACGACAATCCCGATGTTATGCTTGTCTATGGTGATTCCTATCATACTAAAATCCCGCATGAGACTTTTGAAAAACATACCTGTTGCGGCACATTCGGGTGGACCGATTATTCCTTTGAGGAGCACCTCTTTAAGTGTCTGGTTGGTCCTCACCCCTTATGGCGAAGGGAAGTGCACGACAAAATAGGTTATTTCAACGAAAAATACGTTGCCATTGGCGATCAGGATTTTTGGTTGCGAATAGGAGAACAGTTCAAACTTCTTTATATCCCCGTGTTTACCGGACTCTACTGGATTTCGGACAGTGCGCTGAGTACGTATGCATTACGCGAAGTCAGAGAGATTCAACTAATATATCAGGCTCGACGCATGGCCAGCTTTGGAAAAGAAGGAGCCTCGGTGCGTGGGAGCAAACTGGTCGTTGCAATCTACTCCCTGGACTCTCAGCATGATGCTTGTGCCAGGATCAGACTGACCAGTCACTATAGCCACTTGCACGAAAAGATTGAATATCTCTGGGGAGCATTTTCTGACGGTACTACCTGCAACACAAATCTTGATATTCTAAGCGAAGCAGATGTGGTTATCGTCCAGCGTTTTTACCCTCGACGGGGAACTCTACCGTTTCTTGAAAAAATCCTTGCATCAGGCAAACCGGTTATTTATGAAGTTGATGATTTACTGATTGATCTGCCTGAGACGAATCATCTGCGGCCATGGGCACAGGAGACGGCCGATATTCTTGAAACGATACTCCCGAGATTTTCTGCCATTACGGTTTCAACGGATTCTCTGGCGGAAAGATTCAGCCACTACAACCGGAATACATTAGTCCTCCCGAACCTGATTGACGAAAACCTGTTCCGTTTTGTTCCCCGCAAACAAGCTGGACCGCTTGTAATCGGTTTTTGCGGAACCGGTTCTCATGCCCGTGATCTTGAATTGATTGATGGCGCTCTGTTCCGTATTGCTGAAAAGTACGGTGACAAGGTTGCATTTGTTTTTATGGGATATGCCAACAGTCGCCATACCACTCTGCCAGGCTTTACTTTTCATGATTTTGAGCGGGATTATTCTGCATACGCACGTGCGCTTTCCGGAAGCGGTATCGACATTGCGCTGGTACCGCTTGAAGACAACCCGTTTAACCGCAGCAAAAGCAATATCAAGTGGCTGGAATATTCCGCCTGCGGTATCACCGGAATTTATGCTGACTTACCGCCGTATGATACCTCGGTTATTCATGGCGAGACCGGACTGTTGGTGGGCAACTCTCAGGAGATGTGGTTCAAGGCGATTTCGCTCCTTATAGAGCACCCCGACCTGCGTTTGAAAATAGCCTCACAGGCGATGTTGGAGGTGCTGGCCAAGTATAGTATTGCCAGTAATGGACAGTGGTGGCTCGCTTTTTATCAGCCGTACATAAACGAAAAAAACAGTCTCATTTGCAACGAATTACCTCAACAGGTAAAGATCTCGATCATCATTCCGGTTTATAATCAACTGCATTTTTCGCGACAATGTCTGAATGGGCTATTTGCTACTCTACCTTCAAACATCCCGTGTGAAATCATAGTGGTAGACAATGCCTCCACTGATGGCACAGATAGGTACTTACGCTCTCTTCAAGGGCAGATTCGGGTAGTTACCAATGCAGAAAATTTTGGCTTTGCGAAAGCCTGTAATTTGGGAGCCAAAGCCGCTAAAGGGCAAACCCTTCTATTTTTGAACAATGACACGGAACCCAAAATTGGCTGGCTGGAACCTTTAATAGCTGAGATAGAGCAAAATGAGGCTGATATAGTTGGCTCAAAGCTGTTGTATTCGGATGGTACTATCCAGCATGCCGGAGTTGTTTTTAATTTAAATGGGGTTGGTAAGCATATATTCAAAGGACTTGCTGGAGATAACGTATTCGCCAATAAAAAGCGGGTTATGCAATGTGTTACTGGTGCCTGTATGTTAGTAAAAGAGGCACTTTTCAGACAGTTACAAGGTTTTGATGAGTCGTTTTTGAATGGATATGAAGATGTGGATTTTTGCCTGCGGGCAAAGGAACTCGGCAAAAAAATAGTATATGTTCCTGAAAGTGTTCTCATTCACCATGAAAGCCGTACCGAAGGGCGACATAACCAGGAAAATCATAATTTAAGTTTATTTATTCAACGCTGGAAGGGAAAAGTAGTAAGTGACGAAATCAGCATATACGAAGAGGTGGGTTTAGCACCAATAGGAGCTGGGCATGCGGAGGAATGGCATGCTACGCTGGGAACAAGTAATGATGCATTAGATATTCTTCTCCAGATTATCAATAAGTATCCAGATGACATTGGCGCACTTACAATTATTTCAAAAATATTAATGGTTCAGGGAGACTATGTCCATGCGCAGAAGTTTTTGGACTATGCTGTCGAGTTAAGTAACCGCCCTAAACCAGTTATTTCAGTGTCCATAATTATTCCGGTGTACAATGAAATACATTTTACGCAACATTGCCTGGAGTCATTGTTCGCTACGATACCAAAAGACTTGTCCTACGAGCTTATTGTTATAGACAACGCCTCCAGTGACGGAACAGCTGAGTACCTGAAGCATCTAGGTGGCCGGGTACGAAAAATTTATAACTCTGTAAATCACGGCTTTGCAGTAGCTTGTAACCAGGGTGCGCAAGCCGCCTACGGCGAATTGGTACTTTTCCTCAATAACGATACTGTACCAAAATCGGGATGGATTGAACCGCTTATTTCAGCTATTTACAATAACGAGGCTGATATTTGCGGAGCACGCCTGCTTTACCCCGATGGACGCTGTCAGCATGCGGGTGTCGCCTTTGATGAGCAAGGGTTGGGGTATCATATTTTTAGCGGTTTTCCCGGTGATGCCGCGCCTGTCATGGAACGGCGCTTTCAGCAAGCCGTAACCGGGGCCTGCTTATTGGTGAGGAAGTCTCTGTTTCAGGAACTGGGAGGTTTCGACGTCGGTTTCCGCAATGGCTTCGAAGGCGTGGATTTTTGTTTGCGAGCCGGAACCACCGGCAAGCGGATTCTGTATGTGCCCGAGAGCGTAGTGATACACTACGCCGAGCAGAGCAGCGGGCGCAAGGAGAATGATTTACCCAATATGCAGAGTTTTATTTCTCGCTGGCAAGGCAAGGTGCGCCAGGACGACAATGATCTTTATGCCCGTTTTGGTCTGGCAAGCCGCAGAGAGGCAGCTGGACGTATTGTGATAGCCCCTACGGTCAAAAAACCGATTATCGTCACTATCATCATTCCGCTGTTTAATAAAGTTGAATTGACACGAGCCTGCCTGTCGGCGTTGGAACAAAATACTATGGGTGGAAACTATGAATTGTTGCTGGTGGATAACAATTCCACCGATGGCACTACCGGTTTGTTGCGAGAATGGGAGACAAAGGCTGTCATAATCCGCAACGGCGAGAACAAAGGTTATGCCGTAGCTTGTAATCAAGGAGCACGTGCTGCTTCCGGGAAATATCTGCTCTTCTTAAATAATGATACCGAGGTGACACCTGGTTGGCTTGGGCCTTTGGTGACAATACTGGATAGTGACCCTATTGTAGCGGCTGTCGGCAACAAGCTGCTATTTCCAGATGGCACTTTGCAACACGCCGGAGTCGTATTGGTTAATGCCGCTCCGAAAGATCCATTGATAGCCATTCATCGTTATTACCGTTTTGCTGCTGATCATCCACCCTCAATGATACCATGGCAGATGCAGGCGTTAACTGCGGCGTGTCTGCTGGTAAGACGTGAAATTTTTGAGGCTGTTGGAGGTTTTGACGAAGGCTACTGGAACGGATACGAGGATGTAGATCTCTGTTTAAAGATTGGGCAAGCAGGCTGGAAGTTGGTTTATCAGCCTTCCAGCGTCGTTGTACATCATGAGTCGCAGTCGGGTCCAGAACGTTTCAGCAAAGTGCAACACAACATTGAAAGGTTTCATGACCGCTGGCTGAAAATCATAAGTCCAGATTTGCTCGTAGCGCCCGATAATTCGCCAATCCTTGGCCCCGCTATGCTACAGGGTGTGTGCGCCCCATACAAAGAGCCAACCCATTCAGAGACAATGATGCAAACCGTTCACGCCGCTGCACCTGTCGCAGGAACTGCCGGAGTTCGTTACCCACTGATTCCTCTTGTAGGGCAATCAGCTTCTTCAATCTTGCAAAAATTGTCTAGTTCGCAGAGAGCGAAAAGTGTATTGAACCGCTATATAACGGAAGATTGATATTACATTTATAAAAGGAACGGCAATGAAAACACATGAAATGCATGATTGGCTGAAGGCCGGTGCTCATTATCGCAGTAAGGGGAACTTTGAGAAGGCGCTTGAGGCCTTTGCTCAAGCTCGTTTGGCGCTTCTGTGTGAGATGGGTGAGTGCCTGTCCAATATGGGGCAGTTGGATGAGGGGAGGGTGCTCTTTGAGGAAGTGCTGGAAGCAAATTCCGCTGATATTCGTGCCAATTCAGGAATAGGAATAATTTCACTTCTTGCTGGAGATTATAACACTGCCGAAGTTGCATTCGGTAATGTTCTGCATCTGGACCCAGCCAATGCCAAGGCGCTTTGCGGTATGGGCATGGCAAAAAAATCAAATAGTCAGTTTGATGATGCATTTGATCTGTTAATGCAGGCTCTGGAAAAGGATCCGGGGCAAAAGACTGCTTTACAGGCACTCGCAGATGTGAGCTTACGGCTGGGTAAAACCACGGAAGTTTTGCCGGTGCTGAGAAAATATCAGAAGCAACACCCTGAAGATGCTGAAATTACGGCTGACATTCAGACGCTTGAAAATAGTTTGCCTGAAACAATTCAATCTATAGCGCCTACAGTGCATTTAAAAGATTTGTTGGCCTCATTTCGCGATTTTCCTGATGATTTGCGGATTGTGAATGAACTATTGAAATTACTTCATCAACTTGGACGTACACAAGAGGTTCAGGTGGTACGGGCCGTATTTATGGGACGTAATCCAGGAATGGCGTCTGCCCTGTTGCAATTCTAAGTTGGAGTTGCTACTGTAACCAAAATAATAAACTAGCAGGTGAAATATGGATATGATGCGGGAGATGAAAGCGCGGCAGAAGTACGAAGAGCTCGAAAAAACCTTGCAATTACTGGCTCCTGAAGCAGCAATCGCCAAAATCAGTCAGTTCATTCAGGAGTATTTTGATTACCCGCAGGCTAATAATGATCTTGCGGTGCTACTCCATCAACAGGGGGAGCTTTTGCAGGCGCTTGGGCGCTATGAGAGGGCGGTGAGGCTATCACCCCGCAACAGTACTTTTCTAAAAAATCTGGCCAGCTTCTATTTTGTCGAGCTGGGCTGGACTGATGACGCTATTTTGATTTACACTGAACTGCTCAAAGAAAATTCGGAAGACACCGAAGTTTTGGAGGCATTAGCTATAATCAGTAACATAATAGGCGGATCGGAGGAAGCGGAACTTTTCCTCCGCAGGATTCTCGAACTGGAACCGTGGAATAATAATGCCCGCAGCATGTTGAGTTCACTCTCTGTGGCAGGTATCACCGCCGCTCCAGTTATAATGGCGGTTCCAACCCCCACAGTAGTTCCGAGTGAGCTTGATTCTCTTTTGGCAGACCTTAGGCAAACTATTTCCCAAATGGCACCACCGGACAAATCGCCGGAGGAACGTTATCGCAGCGCAAAACAGTTTGCCGATCAAGGGCTGACTGCCAACGCAATGCAAGAACTAGAAGAACTCGTACAGGCATTTCCTGATTATGCTCTCGCCTTTAATGACCTGGGGGTGCTGTATCAGTTGCAAGGGGAAAATGAGCGTTCGCTGGCCGCCCATCAGCAGGCGGTATGTTTTGAACCTCGCAATCCGGTATTCAGGAAAAATCTGGCCAATCTTTTATATGCTGTTCTGGGCAGGACTGATGAGGCTATCGCAATCTTTATTGAAGTACTTGGCGATTATCCGGAGGATGTGGAAACGCTGCTGGCGCTCGGTCAGATAAGCGCCGTCAACAATTGTAACGAGCAGGCAAAAATATTTGTGGGTAAGGTCCTCGAATTGGAACCATGGAATACTGATGCCCGCGAGTTTTATCGTCTCATAGCATGAACCAATCACAGGTCCGGGGCAGTGTTACTCCTGTAGTCAGTATTGTTATCCCCATACATAATCAGCTGAATTTTACCCGGCAGAGCCTGGCTTCGCTTGAGGCGACAACAGAGCCTGGCATATACGAGGTCATCGTTGTCAACGATGCTTCGAGTGACGGTTCTGAAGAGTTTCTTAGTGAACTTGCAGGCACCAAATCCTGGCTGCGTTTTGTGAGTTCTCCCTTCAATCGCGGTTTTGCGGCATCCTGTAATCTGGGCGCAGGCATGGCCCAAGGCACCTATATTCTCTTTCTTAACAATGATGCACTTCTCTCCGCAGGATGGCTTCCTCCCCTGCTGCACTGTCTCGAAAGCCGGCCCGAGATTGGGATTGCAGCACCAAAACTGGTCTTCCCCGATGGTACAATTCAGCACTGCGGCAAGGTCTGGGGAGAATGGCACTCACCCCGTTCCAACCCTGACCACGTGTGCTTTCGCGCGCAGGGCGATGCACTTCAGGTTAACCGCAGCAGGAATTATCAGATGGTCACCGGTGCCTGTATGCTGCTCCGCAGGGCAGAATTACTCCGGTGCGGCCCCTTTGACGACCGCTCTGAAAACGGCTGGGAAAATGACGATCTCTTTTATGCATACCGCAAACACGGTTTGCATATCCATTACTGTCCTGACAGCAAGATATTTATTTCATTGAACAAGGGGCTAAGTACCGATGAACGGTGCTTTCAGGAGCTCTCAGAACGTGATGCTGATAAAGAAGAACAGCTGGCTCTCTGTCAGAAAGTTGAAAGCTACACCCAGGTTGACGGTCTTGAGGGCAGTTTTCCCCCCGATTCCCGTCCAGTACCCTTAATTTCAATCATCATCCTGACTTTTAATCAACTCCCCTATACCATACAATGTGTTGAGAGTATCCGGAGGCACACACCAGAGCGCTATGAGCTGATTTTTGTCGATAATGGTTCAACAGATGAAACGGTTTCTTGGCTGAGAGCGCTTGCGGACCAGGACTCATCTGCCTGCAAGATCATTGAGAACGGCAGAAATATCGGTTTCTCAAAAGGCTGCAATCAGGGAATAAATGCTTCTCGCGGTGAGTGCATATTGCTCCTAAATAATGATGTTGTTGTTACAGAAGGTTGGTTGCAAGGTATGCTTGAATGTCTACAGCATGATGATCAAGTGGGGATTGTCGGGCCAATGACCAACAACATAAGTGGTATTCAGCAGGTGCCCGAGAGTCCATACCGTTCTCTGTCGGATATAGCGAGCTTTTCCGATGAGTTCCATAATAAATACCGTTATCGACGTATATTTCAACGTCGCATAGTAGGCTTCTGCATGCTTTTCCGTCGTGAACTGGTTGAGAAAATCGGTTTATTGGATGAAACTTTTGGAACTGGGAATTTTGAAGATGATGATTATTGCTTACGTTCCGAGCTTGAAGGTTACCGGAATGTGATTGCTGGGGATGTTTTTATTCACCACTACGGCAGCGTAAGTTTTAAGGGTAACCAGATCAATTATGCTCAGACCATTGGTGCTAACCACAAGCTATTCTTTGAAAAATGGAGTCGTCCTGTTACTGATTGCCTGTTGGCAAAGAAGATTATTGTATTAAAGGTACTTGAAGATGCAGATGGCCTGAAGCGCCATGGGAAAAGTAATGAAGCTATAGATCTGTTACTGAAAACCGGTATTGGTCAGATTCCGGATGAGCCGCGATTCTATGGGGCCATTGCAGAGATACTCCGTGACGAGGGGATGACTTCTGACGCTCTTGATACTCTTGAGCAATGTCATAATATAGAGAAGAACCCATACGTAATGGTAACTACTATTTATTGTCTTATAGAGAGTAACCGTTTTCATGATGCTCGCTCACGATGGTCATTACTCTCTGGATTCAAGGGCTTTCAGGCTTACATCCCACTATTTGAGGGCTTGATAGCTACCGCAGAATCGGATGTGACGGCAGCCAGGTCAGCGTTTGACGCTGCTTTGGTGGCGGATCCAACCATGCCTGATATATATGTGGCAATAGGTGCGTTAGCTGAGCATCTTCAGCAGAATGTCCAAGCATTCGAAATGTATGCTAAAGCGACGATTATGTCTGCTGGTAGTAATCCTTCGGCTGTTAGAGGAGTTCACCGCCAGGCAGTCTTGTGTAATTACAATAAGCGGGCAACCGAAATTCTGGAGAGTTTGCGACAATTCCGCCGCGATGACAAAGCAATCCTGTTCATGCTGGCAGATCTTTATATTCAAGCGGGTAACGTCAAGAGTGCATTGGCATTGGCTGAAGAAGCCATGGTGATGTTTGGTGCTGAAGCCGGTCTCGTTCAGGCGGCGCTTTCATTGCGAAATCAGATTGGGCCGCTGGTTGTTCCACCTGCAAAAAAAAAGGAAGGTATAGCGGTCTCACTCTGCATGATTGTCAAGGATGAGGCTAAAAATATTTCGCGTTGTCTCGCGAGTTTAAAGCCGGTTGTGGATGAAGTGGTTGTAGTCGACACCGGTTCGTCTGACTTAACACGTGAAATAGCGGAAGCTTTCGGCGCTCGCGTTGTCGAGTACAATTGGTCAGGTGATTTTTCGGCTGCTCGTAACAAATCGCTTGAAACTGCCAGTGGCAATTGGATTCTGGTCATGGATGCTGATGAAGTTATATCGACATTAGACCATGAGGCTTTCAATAAGCTTATTAAAGAATCAAAAAAACGGAATATTGCTTATACAGTTGTTACCCGTAATTACAACAATCAAGTCTACATTGAACAATGGCAAATAAACAATGGCCAGTATCCAGGCGATGAGGCAGGCAGGGGATGGATACCAAGCGATAAGGTGAGGGTTTTCCCGAATATTCCTCTGATACGATTTGAAAATGAGATTCACGAGATGGTTGAGCCAGTACTTAACAGGTTGAAGTTTCCCCGCAAGAAAACGTCTTCATTTTTGGTGCATCATTACGGCCACCTGGATGATGCCCGCCAAACACGAAAAAAAGAAATTTATTACGAGCTTAGCAAAAAAAAATTGGAAACATCTGGAGGATCCCCCACGGCACTGGTCGAGTTGGCGATACAGGCCAATGAGGCCAACCGTTCTGAAGAAGCATTGGATCTTTGGCAGCGGGCGCTCAAGTATGATCCACATTCATGGCTCGTATATTTCAATCTCGGGGCAACCTACATTCGTCTTGGCAGGATAGAAGATGCTCTACGTGCAAGCAAAAAGGCGATTGAGCTGAAAAATGATTATCGTGAAGCGATTGCTAATCTCGGGTATTGTCTGGCGCTCCTTGGACGTCCCGGCGAAGCGCTCACAGTACTGCTTCCAGCCAGCAATCGATACAATGACTATCCAATATTGAATCTGATGCTGGCAGTGGCATATTGTTGTAACGGCGATTATCAGGAAGGAGAGCGTTGTTTTGCTGCGCTTGTCGCAGCAAATGTGGTTTGTGATGAATTCCTAATAAAAACCCTTGCTGTTTTAGAAGGACTTGGTGGGAAGGAGATGGAAATTACCGCCCTTAGAACCTGTGCAAACAGGTCTGGAATAGTTTGTTTTACTTTCGGCTAACAGCAGTGCATGCCTTTTCTACTAGTTCGGACTCATACTCTACAAGCTTACGGGCAGATTTAAGTGCCTGGTAATAATTTCTGAGCCCTACCATACTGGCAATTTCATCAATAAATGGTGCCGTACTCGGTACAAGCGCACATATTTCCCCCGCCAGGCCACGATAAGCGGCATCATATTGCAACAGGCTCGGTTGATCAATGTACATAAGTTGTAACGTGAAATAAAGGCGCTTACATGGAGTATTGGCGTCTCCTTCCGTAAGAATATCTTTTTGCCGAAGTATTGGGACGTTGTTTTCAACCAGAAACTCAATGGATCGTGCTCCTGATGAGATCACCGCACCTCCAATAATAATCTTTTCCTGTGGTTTGAGGTGAAGCTTGAGTGCCATGGTGGAATATTATCCTCAAGAGAGCGACTGTTTAATGGTTATGCGAATGGAATTAATACGATCCTGAGTTCCCCCAAGAGTATTAAGAGTTGCCTCAATCTCCGGGTCGGAAGATGCGTTGCTCAGATCCGGAGACACCGCCGAAACTACCGGTGATGATCCGCGAAAAAGATCTTCCCATTGCCCCTTAACTTTTTCATACACCGGTGGAGGGGGAGGAGGTACCATAAGTTTAGTAAGCTCTTTCCTGAGCGAATTATAACTCATGAGCAACTTTAGGCGTTCCTGATTCTCAGGGGAGAATGGTGGGAAATTTTTAGTGATAGTTTCCAGAGTATTTTTCATTTCAACTATTCTGTCGGAAACTACTGCCAGTTGACGGTCAGTTTCCCGTGTTAACAGCGCAAAGGAAGTGCCTGATTCAGCTAATTGCCCCAGACGGAGAGTCTTGTCCGGCATGTTGTTGGCTACGCTGACAGAGTCAGTGACCGAAGTGCGAAGAGAGTAGTTGCTACTATCACTACTACTGGTACTTGTACTTTGTTGTTGCTTACGGTCGGAACTGTTTGGTGTTCCTTGCGGCGCTTGTAAAGGAGGAATTGAGTTAATATCCATGAGAGACTCCCTGAAAATGAGAGAGGAACAACTGTAAGTACCAAAAAGGGGGGAAGAATAATCTCCCCCCCTTTTGAGGCTAGAAAGCCGGTTGCAATAAACCTACTAGAACAGTCTCAGAACAGACTGAGCTGCCTGCGAAGCAAGGCTCAGAGAGGTTACGCCGAGGCTCTGGCGGGTCTGCAACATCAGCATATTGGCACCTTCTGCGTTGGTGTCAGCCAATGTCAGGTTGTCAGAACCGGTGGTAAGGGTATTGATCATGTTGTCAGTAAACGACTGCCGCGAGGTGATAACGGTCAGGTTGGCAGAAAGGTCTGCCGACTTGTTACGAAGCGTAGTCTGGGCTGTTTCGAGTAATGTTGATGCTGACTTTATCGCGGCTGTTGCGGCAGCACCGGTGCCGGCCCACGCAACCGCATTGGTAATTCCCAATCCAGTTGAAGTAGCATCGAAGCCGGTAATCGTAAGAGTCTGGGCACCGGTAGTTGGTGAGAACTCAACCTGAAGAGTCCCACTCTTGAGGAAGTTTGTTCCACGGTAGTCGGAGTTAGTGGCAAGCTGGCTAATCTGGTTGTTTATTTCGTTAAAGGTGGTCTGGTACTGTGTACGCTCACTTGTAACCGTTGAGGCAACGGCTGCGTTGGCGATACCTTTAGCGGCTTCGATCAAAGAGGTGATCGATGTGATACCGTTATCGGCAGCTTTGATGGTCTGTACGGCTTCGCTCATGCCGTCCTTGCGGGAGGAAAGGTCGCTTGCGCGGTTGTTGTTAACTTGTGCCGCAAAGAAGTTGGTCGGATTGTCAAGAGCCGAGTTAACTTTTTTACCGGTTGAGAGGCGTTCCTGAGTACGGTTGAGCAGAGTACTGGTGTTCTGAAGTGCAAGAAGATTGTTTCTCATGCCAGCGGTTAATGAGATGTCGTTGAGTGCCATTTTGTTTCTCCTTTTCTGGGTTTATCACGGCATTCTTGCCGTGTGGTATGGTAATACATATCGACTCGGGTTCAGTAAACTTTAGATATATTTTCAGTAGAAATAATTTTGTTCAAATCGGTTGTTTTTCTGTAAAAACTGCCGATAATGAGATATTATGAAAGCACTTGGTTAAAAGGGGGCGTATATGGCATCCGGCTTTACGCTTGACAAAATTTTTTCTGTATTGGTTGACCAACAAAGCTTAAATGACAGCATGGCTACAACTATGCTCTCAAGCGGCGTTACTCTGATGCAGCAGAAGAAGTACCAGCAGGCTGCTGTAGCATTCAAACAAGCTACCGTATATCGTCCTGACTATCTGGATGGCTATAATTTCATGGCGCAGGCCTATTTAAAGCTTGGTAAGCGCAAAGAAGCCATTGAAGCCTATAAGCTGTCTGTGCGGATTGACGGGACTCAGGACTCGGTTCATGTTAATCTTGCGAGTATTTATATCGAGGATAAGCGTCCTGCGGATGCTGAAAAGGAGCTGCGGGCTGCGATGAAGACAAATCCGGCCAATGTTGTTGCACCGTATACGCTGGGTCAGTTGTTCGTTCAGCAAGGGAGAACGCAGGAGGCCGAGACCTTATTCCGAAAAGTGGTCAGGATGTCCCCCCGTGACGGCAATGCCTACTATGGGCTGGGGCTGGCCCTCAACAAGGAAGGAAAGACCGACGAAGCAATTCAGTCCCTCGAAAAGGCGGTCTCGCTCAAAAAGGATTTTTCTGCGGCGCTTTATGAGCTTGGCACCGCCTACGCTGCGGTTGGCAAGACTGATAAGGTGCAGCAGCAGATTTCAGCACTTTCTGCGCTTGGCACAAGTGATGGTGATACTAATTCTGCCAGCCTGACGGAGTTGATCAGGCACCCGAAGTTCGTTGGAATCCAGTCATCAAATAGCTCGTTCACGCGTTTTTCCCTTCCGATGGATTTATTTGCTCTTGATTCTACATTGATTGCACCGGGTTCATCACGCGAATTTACCATGACCTTCCTCTTTGATTCGGCGATGGACACGGCTTCCGTCATGGATGTCACCAAGTGGAGTATAACCAAGTCGCGCGGTGGTACTGCCGGCCTTTATGATAACGGGCTTTACCGGCCAACGGATATTCCCGTGCCGGTCGTCCCAACATATGTTAGCTACGACCCAGCCAATAAATCGGCGACGGTGGCCTTTACGCTATATCAGAATGCTGACGGGACAGGGACCATCGATCCTTCCAAGATTGTGTTTTCCTTCATGGGCAAGGATGTTACCGGGAAACAGATGGATACTTCAGCTGACCAATATGGCGGGATAACGGGTAATATTTTTTGAAAATAGCGTCCACATAATATAGATGTTTCAAAAGGAGAGCAAACAAACGATGAGTCAACATTCAATTAATGCCTACACTCAGATACAGAAAGATAATCTCAGCGGCAGAGAGTTGGAGGCATCGGTATTGTCTCGCGCTGGCCTTATGCTGAAACAGGTAAGAGACAACTGGGATGATGCGGATCGCGACCAGAAGCTTTTGCAGGCTGTTAAATTTAACCAGAAAGTATGGAGCTTCTTTCAGGCAGAACTGTCGGATCCCGACAATCCGTTACCCAGAAACCTTAAGGAAGATATCCTTAATTTGAGCCTCTTTATAGACAAGCGTCTCTTTGAAGTACTTGCCTATCCAGACCCGGAGAAACTGTCCATCGTGATCGACATCAATTTTAATATTGCATCCGGCTTACGCACTAAGGTGGGTGAAGAACAATCACCTACATGATCGTCAGTTTGTATCCCGCACCTTCCAGGTAGCCTACAATATCCTTGATATGTTCATAGCCGCGCGTTTCCAGTTCCAGTGACACATCCGTCCTGCCGATAGCCAGTGATTTCGAGCGTCGGTCATGGGTAATATGGAAAATATTGGCGCGGGTTGCGGCAATTGTATCAGCGAGGGTTGCCAGCGCTCCGGGATGATCGTCAAGCTCGACAATCAGTTTGAGATACCTTCCTCCAGCAATCAGGCCCCGCTCAACCACCACTGAAATGGTTTTGACATCGATATTTCCGCCGGACAGCAGACAGACGGTTTTACCTTCAAGACCCTGAATCCGCTGATTCAGGACAGCAGCCAGAGTGACCGCCCCCGCTCCCTCAACAAGCATCTTGGTCTTCTCCAGCAAAGAAACGATTGCCAGGGCAATATCCTCTTCCTCCACTTGAACAATCTCATCGACGAGGTTGCATATTACCGGAACGGTTCGCGAGCCGGGCCGTTTGACCGCTATGCCGTCAGCCAGTGTGACGTGGACCGGTCGCTCTGTCGGTTTTCCGGCCGCAAAGGAAGCAGACATCGAGGGGGCAGCGGTTGATTCAACCCCGATTATTCTGACGCCGGGCACCCGTTCGCGCAATGCTGCGGCCATGCCGGCGATCAGGCCACCGCCGCCGACCGGTATAATGATGTTGCGCAGGTCGGGAAGCTCTTCAAGAATCTCCAGAGCGATGGTTCCCTGTCCCGCCATTACCAGTTCATCATCAAACGGATGTACAAACAAGGCTCCGCTCTCCTGCTGTGCAGCAACTGCTGCCGCGCAGGCTTCGTCAAAAGTTCGACCGGTTAAAACAACGGTGGCGCCGTAGTCGCGTGTTGACTGGACTTTCTGGGGCGGGGTGATTTCCGGCATGTATACGGTCGCGGCAACACCGAGAAGATCTGCTGAAAAGGCCACTCCCTGGGCATGGTTGCCGGCTGAAGCGGTTATGACGCCACGGTTCAGTTTTTCCCTTGGCTGGGAGGTCATGAAATTAAGAGCCCCCCTGATTTTGAATGAGCCGGTTCTCTGCAGATTTTCGCACTTGAAATACAGCGGCAGTCCCAACGTTTCACTATAATAGTGCGAGTAGATCAGTTCGCTGCGCCGGACACGTTTTTTAAGGCGGTCATATGCGTCTGAAATAAGATCGGAAAGCTGCATAAGAATGTGCTCCTCGTGAAATTGGCCATGATAGTAGCAGATGGGGCACCAGCGGTCAAACATACTTGGCAAGGAGCGAGTTTGCTGGTACAGTTCACCAACACTTTTTCAGGAGGAATCATGGATCCGATTCATCACAAACTTATTATTCTTGGCGCCGGGCCTGCCGGTTATACGGCTGCAGTTTATGCGGCACGTGCCAATCTTAATCCGGTATTGATCACCGGATTGCAGCCGGGTGGCCAGCTGACGACGACTACGGAAGTTGACAATTGGCCGGGTGACCATGCCGGTGTTGAGGGGCCGGAGTTGATGGAGCGGATGCGGCTTCATGCCGAACGCTTCAATACGCAGATGATTTACGACCATATAACCCGCGCTGATCTGAAACAGCGACCGTTCCTGCTGCAGGGAGATTCGGCCAGTTACAGCTGTGATGCCTTGATTATCGCTACCGGCGCTTCGGCCAGGTATCTTGGGCTCCCATCAGAATCCGCCTTTAAGGGGAAAGGTGTGTCGGCCTGTGCAACCTGCGACGGGTTCTTTTATCGTGGCAAGGATGTTGCGGTTATCGGCGGCGGGAGTACAGCGGTTGAGGAAGCGCTTTATCTGTCTAATATCGCCCGGCACGTAACGGTTGTGCATCGGCGTGAAGAGTTTCGTTCAGAAAAGGTTCTGACGGACCGTCTGATAGAGAAAACAAAGGGTGGTAATGTCACGATTGAATGGAATCACCAGCTTGATGAGGTGCTGGGTGATGCAAGCGGAGTCACCGGCATGCGGATTCGTCACAGAAGCGGATCCACCAAGGAGTTGGCATTGCAGGGAATATTTATCGCGATAGGGCACTCGCCGAATACCACCATATTTGAGGGACAGCTGGATATGCTGGATGGCTACATCAGGACTAAATGTGGCGGTTTTGAGGGGAATCTGACAGCGACCAATATTCCGGGGGTGTTTGCCGCAGGGGATGTGCAGGACTTTACCTATCGCCAGGCCATAACTTCAGCAGGTACCGGTTGCATGGCTGCCAAGGATGCCGAGCGCTATCTGGAAACATTGAAATAAATCAGGGGGAGGTGCTATGTCTGAGATGGGCGATGATCTGGATAAGCTCCTTATTGATGTGCGAAAGACAATCTCAGACAATAAACTGTTTCTTGAAAAACTTGTAGATGAAGCGGTCAACGAAGATCCGGAGGACGAGATAGCTGCTCCGGAAGCTGATGAGGAACTCGAAGAGTTGTAGAATTAATACTAGTGGTGATCGAAAAAGGCCCCCCGGAGAATGTCTCCGGGGGGCCTTTGCGGTTGGTCAGTGTTTCTTTATTTCGTGCTTTCCTCCCTCACCGGGGACGTCATGGCCTCCGGCAGAGTGGCATTCACTACAGTTTGTTTTATAGAGTTCATCGCCAATATCTACCGGATGAACGAAATCAGTAACGCGTGTTCCGACCGGAACATTCTCCTGGGTCTGGCCGATAACATCATGGCAAATCTTGCAGTCCTTGGAGATAATCTTGCCGTCAGCGGTTTTATGTTTGTTGTCGTGGCAGCGGAAACAGCCGGGAGTATAGAAGTGGCCGATATAGTTCGGGTAGGTGTTCCACTTTACCTTCATAGCCGGGAAGTAGTTACGTTCGTAAATTTCTTTTACGCGCTCAACGGCCTGGGTAATAGCAGCGCCCTTTTCCTGTGCCACTTTAGGGTAATTTTTAGCATAGTAAGCCGGAATCTCTTTGGTAATGGTTGCAACAGCCTCTTCTTTGGTTTTGTATGGTCGCTCGAGTAATTCGACCGCCACTTTTTTGACAAACGGGAGCGAACGATCAATGTGTTTTGAGATGAAATTCAAGTCCATTTCTTCACTCGGTGCGCGATAAACATGAGTTGGCCTGTTGTGGCAGTCGGTGCAGTCCATTACCCGCTTGTTCCCTTTGGCAATCTCCTCTTTGGTAAGCGGATTCTCAATATTTGAGTACTCGGTCAATTTACCGTCTTTGTCTTTGAAAGCTATGTAGGGGATATCAAGCCTTTTCTTGTCGCGGGCTATGAATGTAACCTCTTTACCAATGTGCCAGTGGATACCCTTTGAAATTTCACTCTTGGGGTTAGCACCGATATGAATGAGCATATCGATCATGCGTGGCGAATTTTCTTCGTTAGGGGCGTAATGGTTAAATATCTTCTGACGGCCAACATAGAATTTCTCCGGCCAGTGGCAATGTTCGCAGGTTTCACGTGCCGGACGAAGATTGTCAATAGGGGTTTCTATGGTTTCCGGATAGGTGTGGGTTGCCACCGCATACAACTGACGCATTCCGGAAAGCTTGGCTTTTACATACCAGGCGGCGCCAGGGCCAACATGGCACTCAACGCATTTTACCTTGGCGTGCGGTGAGTTACTCCACGCAGTA
Source organism: Geobacteraceae bacterium (assembly GCA_025355325.1). Lineage (GTDB taxonomy): Bacteria > Desulfobacterota > Desulfuromonadia > Geobacterales > Pseudopelobacteraceae > JACRCG01. Next base: position 9,894 of record JANXZX010000028.1, on the reverse strand, counting down.
TGCTCGGGCTCCATTACTACATGGCAGAGCTCGCCACAGAAGGTGGTCGATTCTGTGAACTCAAAGCCCTTGATGGATGCGATCGCTACGATGACAACGAAAATCACGCTTGCCAGAACAAAGAAGATGACCATGTGCCGACGGTGCGGGTCGTTAAGGTCGAGTCGAGGGTACTGCGGTATCTGCTCCTCAAGAGACAGCATCCCCGAGATTGCCCCTTTACGTCGTTCGTTCCGTACCCGCCAAGCTCCGAACGGGACGAGCAACAATCCGAAGATAAGCATTCCCGGAAACAAAAAGTAGGTCATGAGCCCCAGATAGGCACGCTCAACGCCGGTAATTATCTCAAAGGCGAAAAAAACTACGATGAGAGCTGCTGCGGTGACCGCCAGAAGCATCCCGATGAGGCTGATCAAGTTCCAAGCGAATCCTGCTGTTTTGCGAATTGCCATAATGCACTGCTCCTTCTTTGCAAAAATCCAAAATGTTTATTTTTCAACCAATGGTTGAAACTGCTTGAAAGGGCGGTACAATACATCAGCGTTGTGTAATTTGTCAAACATATTTGGGGTTCTGGACATGTGGGATGTATACGTTCCCACAGAAGAATCAATTGTTGACAACAATTGTCAAATTGTTTATTTTTAAACGCCGTTATAATTTTACTGAATTCTTTGGTATATCGATGTGTATGTACTAATTCTTCACACTTAGCGATGATACGGAGGTACACAACTTGAAAAACCATGTCTGGCGACCGCTGTTTGTTGTCTTAGCAATAGTGGGTGGAATCCTGATAGCTAGAACGCTGTTAGTGCCGAAGGATTTCGGCATCCATGATCGGGGCTACATGTATGGCTGGCACCGTATCAGCAGCGAGGCCGAGTGGAAGAAGTTTCCGGTCAAATACAAAACTGCCGAGGTTTGTATTAAGTGTCACAAGGACAAATATAATGACATCAAGGACTCTCCCCACGCTCCGATCAGCTGCGAAAACTGTCATGGCCCTAATTATGACCACCCGAAAGATCCGGTTGGGCTGAAGATTGATCGCAGCCGTGCATTGTGTATCCGTTGTCATGCGCTTTTGCCTTACAAGGGAAGTGCACGGGCCAAGATTCCCGGTATAGATCCGGTGAAACACCATCCCGAGGCCGAATGTGTCATGTGTCACTATCCGCATAATCCCACCAGGCCAAATCCGAAATATGCGAAACCGGGGGTGAAATCATGATGAACCGCCGCGAATTCTGCAAAAAATCAATGATAATAGCCGGTGGCATCGCCTTGCCGCTCACTGCTCTGGAGATATTTAACCCGAAAAGATTGCGGGCCGAAAAGGATGGCAAAGGTAATGTGCGCTGGGTGTTTCTGGTCGATATTCACAAATGTGTCGGGTGCGGGCTATGCGTGAAGGCCTGCAAAATCGAAAATGATGTCAACTGGGATGCAAACGTTACCCGCACGTGGGTGGAACGCTATGTGGTCACCAAGGATGGCCACACGTATATTGATTCACCAAAGGGTGCCCGCGATGGTTTCACTACCCAGAAAATCGACCAGGCTCATGCCGGACTTAAAGACGTAAATCCCGATGATATTACCAAGGGATATTTTGTCCCCAAGCTCTGCAACCACTGCGAAAATCCTCCCTGCGTTCAGGTCTGTCCGGTTGGGGCAACCTACCAGACCAAAGAGGGCGTGGTGTTGGTGGACCGCTCCTGGTGCATCGGCTGCGGCTATTGCGTCATGGGTTGTCCCTACGGTGTCCGCTATTTCCACCCGGAACTGCATGTCGCCGAAAAATGCACCTTGTGTTATCACCGGCTTTGCCAGGGAATGAAGACGGCGTGCGTGGATGCCTGTCCGTTTGGTGCTCGCAGGGTGGGCAATATCAGGGATCCGGAAGATCCGGTAACCAAGATTATCACTACGGAACAGGTGAATGTGTTGAAGGAAGAATTCGGCACCAAGCCGCAGGTATTCTATCTGGGATATTCAATGGAGGTAAAATAGCCATGGTACACGGTGAAGCCTGGACGCTGAAGGAATTCTTTGTTTATCCCAACGAATACATCTACTGGTCGATTCAGATCGTTATGTATCCCTATATGACCGGCCTTGTGGCAGGAGCCTTTGTTCTGTCATCTCTCTATCATGTCTTCGGTGTCAAACAGCTGAAGGAGATTGCCCGGTTTTCACTGGTATTCTCGCTGGCATTGCTCCCCGTTGCCATGATGCCGCTCATGCTGCATCTCCAGCAGCCGCAGCGGGGAATCAATGTCATGATGACGCCGCACTTTACGTCAGCCATTGCTGCCTTCGGCATTGTCTTCACGACGTATGGGATGATAGTTGCCTCGGAGATCTGGTTTGTCTACCGTCAGTTCATCGTGGAAACCGTCATGGAACTGAGGGCGAAGACGCAGCGTAACACAATCGAGTCGTCTCAGCTTATCCTCTATTCGGTGCTCTCCCTGGGGGCCATGGATCTCAGCCCCGAGGCGCTGCACAAGGATGAGCGGGCGGTGAGTGTTCTGGCCGGAATCGGCATCCCGGTCGCCTGCTTCCTGCACGGATATGCCGGTTTTATCTTCGGCTCGGTCAAGGCCAACGCCCTCTGGATGACGCCTCTCATGCCGGTTATCTTCATCTGTTCGGCGGTTGTGTCAGGGATCGCACTCTGTATAGTCACCTACATCATTACCATGGAGATCCGTAAATTTCTCTCAACACGGAAAAGGAATGTGAAGAGTTACATGAGGCTACCCTCGGTTGAGGAACTCAAGAGTGCCGAGATCAGCGTTGTTACCATTACCGTCAAATATCTGGTCATGTTCCTGATCCTGGCCATAACTCTGGAACTACTGGACTTGATCTTCCGTACCTATACTGCGGTTAAATCCTGGGATATTCTGCGGCGCATCATCTACGAAAGGGACTTTGTCAAAATATTTGTCCTTCAGTATGGTCTGGGAAATCTGGTTCCATTCATCATATTCAAGATGCCGGGATTGACAATTCGTCGGGCACTTGTCGGCACTCTTCTGGTGCTGATGGGTGTCTTCATGATGCGTTGGAACGTCGTCATCGGAGGGCAGGCCTTCTCTGCCTCTTTCTCCGGGTTCATGGAGTATAAACTCCCAATCTGGCCAAGCAGCCTTGAATTATATAAAGAGGGGTTGTTTGGGGCCCTTACCGTCATCACCACCCCCTTTGTACTCTTCTATATTGTCACCAGGGTGCTGCCGGTGTTCGGGGTGAAAGATTCTCACTAATTTCAAGAATGGAAGTAACGATGCCGGGTGATTTCGGCGTTATTGATGGCTTTCGAGGGAGGAATGTGGATGTCATCACCTGACGAGAAAAACGAGAATCGCGAAAAGGAACTTGAGGATCGCATACAAACGCTTGAACGGCACCTGGAACGGCTGTCGGCTCATTTAGGCGACGAAAATACAGGTGCTGCTCCGACTGCCGCTCCGCAGGCGAAGCCAAAAACGCAACCTGTCGAAGTGTCTCTTGACGATGATATGCCGGAGCTTACTGAGGAGGTTATTGGCTGGGCCAGCCGGAATGCGGTTCTGCCACGTCTTGCCACGGTCTGTTTTCTGATGGTTATTGCGCTTGTCCTGAGAACCGTCACCGATAGCGGCTTCGTAAATAAACTGCTCGGCTCCGGTCTTGGCATGGGGTACGCTGCCGCGCTGATGTTCACCGGCTGGTACAAGTACTCTAAAGAAAGTCTTCTTGCGCCGGTCTTTACAGCATGCGGCGTTGTACTCATGTCTATGATCGTCGTTGAAACACATATGCACTTCAAAGCGCTTCCTCTGGTGCCTGCCTACCTCACGCTGATGGCGTGCGGCTTGGGCATGGCACTGATAAGCCGCGCGTACAACGTCTTTCTCCCGATTTCGGTCGGAGTCCTTGGCATGTGCTTTGCCGGAGCGGCAATTGACTACCCGACTCCCTTTTTCCCCTATCTGTCTCTGGTGCTTTTCACCGCCAATCTGCTCGGCTTTGCTGCAGCACAATTAAAGCGCTGCTCCTGGCTTCGCTGGTCAGTTCTCATCGTAACCATGATCATGCTTCAGCTCTGGGGAGTCAGGCTCGGAGTCATGCTGAGCAGAGGCGAGACTATTCCGCCTGAATTGGCTCCCGCCTGGTATCTGCCGGTGTTAGCTGTATTTTTCCTGACGTTTGTTGTTATATCCGTGCTTGGAATCGCCAGGGCAGGAAATCAGAAAATTTCACGATATGATTTCAGTTTGCCGACCCTCAGCGCAATCTGGGCCTTTACGTCGGCCCGCTCCGTGGCCGAGGCCTGGCATTTGAACGTGAACCTTCTTGGTATAATCGGACTGGTTTGTGCGGCCTGTTTTTATGGTATGACATTCTGGTGCGCCCGGCGCGGCACCGAAGGAGCGCCCGGCACCAACACATTTGCTTTTGCCGGTGGTGCTCTTCTTGCGATGGCGTTGCCTGCGGCGACCGGAGCCTTTATCATGACGCTGCCGGTGATCTCCCTGGTGGCCATAACCATTGCTATCGTTTCGCGTGTTTGGGAGAATGGCGGTCTGCGTGGCACTTCCTATCTGATGAATATGTATGCCTGCCTGTCACTGATCTCCGTACTGTATGCTGAATCACCTAAATCGACGGATCCTATCAATATGCTTCCTGCAGGTCTTCTGGCAGTCATCTCCATATACCATTATCAATGGTGCCGGTGGTGGCCTGTCCCTGTCAATTCAGCTCTTTTTGACACCTTTGACCGCAATGACCGGAGCGCTGTTCTGCTTTTACTGGGTGGATTGGCAAGCGGATTTTTCATGCTCAGGGTCGGAATTTTTCAGTCACTGCAGTTTATTCCGGTGGAAATGCAGCGCGATACGCTCCGCTGTGGGCAGTCGGTGCTTATAAATGCAGCGGCCATTGTTTTGATTGTGCTGGCATATCTCCGACGGAATAAGGAGATCCGCAACGTGGCCATTCTAGTCACGCTTGTCGGGGCAATGAAAGTGTTCCTCTATGACCTTCTCGGGACACACGGCTTGCCGCTTGTTTTCAGTGTGTTTTCATTTGGAATGGCAGCTGCGGTTGAATCCCTGGCTTTAGGTAAATGGCAGACCAAAGCTGTTGATCAAAAACAGGATTAATTGTGCGCCTCTTTTGCATTGACCTGAAACGTTGCTGCACTTAGTCCTGTAGTGCCATGATGGTTCCTTGAGCCTGAATGGTCATAAATTCCCACAGTCCCAGCTCGTGCAGGGTGTCGAGAAACGGAACACCACTGCCGTTCCAACCACGTTCGGCGTAATATACCTCAATCAGTTTGCGCAGCTCCCCCTTGCGGTACGCCATCAACTCCTCACGTTTACGAGTCGTCGGCATTACAGCAACTTCCTCGGTCGAAATGCCGAGAATGCGCACCATCTCTCCATCATTGTAGTCCGCTTCCGCCAGATAGAGGGCATCGTCGGTGGGGCCGATTGCCCGGTCCGGAATCCAGTCATACCCTGAAGTATCACGTCCGTAGCGCATCACGTTCATGACCCGCTGCAGGTTGATGTCCCGATCAGTCTGGGCAAAGATATCCTGCCAGGTCATGTCGGTGCCGAGCATGGCGTTGAAAAAATCGGCGTAGATCTCCTGAGAGGCGGGATTGATATGGATGTCTCCTTCTGCAGATTTTTTGGACGATTCCGGGTTGAATACATCGACCCAGGGGAGTTTGCACAACCCCAGATTATCGTTGCCGAGGCGTACCCTGGGGTACGAGATAAGCGCCCACGCTTTGTCTTCAAATGTCGGGAAAGCACCAAGCAGGTCAGACTTGATCAGCCATGCGGCGGCGTGGTGAGCCCCGATGTCGCTGGCGGCGGCATAGGAACCCTGCATGGAAAGCGAACGATGGGTGCGGTAGAATGAGAAGGGAAGACCTTTGGTCTGCATGGCAAAAAGGTTCAGCTCCGGGCGCGGGTCGCTGCCGGTTTTCTTCTGAAAACGTGCCGCCACCCATTCCACCAGCGGCAGCATCCCCTGGCCGGCAACCTGTGCCAGTTCACCCGTGCCTCGCGCCAGGCGATGGATGAAATCGAACGAGGCTTCTTCATTGCCCCAGACCAGTTCCAGCCCTTCGCAATCCGCCGCTGTCAAAAATCCGCGCTGAAAGCACTCCATAATAAAGGCCATTATGGTGGCGGTGCTGATAGTATCAATGCCGTAGTTGTCGCAGTGCCAATTGGCTTCCAGGATGAATGTGGCGCTCCAGATACCCAGATTGGAACCGAATCCGGCGGCGGTTTCGTATTCCGGCCCGTCAACCCAGACTTTCTGACCGGTGTGATTGCCGGAAACCAGCGTTACCCAGCCTCCTTTGTTGCATTGCAGGTTACAGCCGGGGAAGCAGCCGTCCATACCGCGATGCTCGAAAAGGTGCTTCTCGTAAAATGCCCCGCAAATCTGTGGTGCGCGCGGATCGGATCCGGCCTGGAAGTTGTTGACCGGCAGTGACTGGTATTCCTTCTTGCTCATGAAGGTGATCAGTCCGGCGCTTCCCTTGCGGGACATCCTCAGTGATGTGGGATCAACCTCTTTCACCACTTTGTGCAGCCGTTTACCCGCCTCTTTTGCCCGTTCCCAATCAGCGGCGCCATACGGGTTTTCACCGTGGGGGTAGGTTGCCAGTACCACGATGGCCCGGATGCCTTTATCACTCATCACTGTGCCGATGCCGGTCCTTCCGGCCTGTTTGGTACGGTAAACCCCTTTTCCGGTGGGAGTCGGTTTGGTGACGTCGAAGTAGTGGCTGTTGATGCAGCCGAACGTGGTGTGGTCAGCTCCGATGCCGGTAGACATGAACGCGATGTTTCGGCGGTCGTAACCGGCAGAGGTGAATTTTTCATCGACCATATGCTCGATATCGAAGGACTCGTCCATGTGTGTTACGTCCTCAATAGTGACTTCATGAGTGAAGCCGTTGATGACGATCATCACATCGCGGCCGGATTTGCCGGTTACCTGTATGGCATCGAATCCGGCGAATTTCAGAAACGCGCCGAAATAGCCGCCAAAATTTGAGACACCCGGTACGCCGGTAAGAGGAGAAAGGGCAACTGCCATCGCCTTGGCGGTGCCGGGAAACTGAGGAATACCACCAAGCGGACCGTTGGCCAGAATCAGCGGGTTCTCCGGATCGGTGGCTTTCGTTGTCGCCTTGGTAGCCTGGTGCAGCAGATAAAGCCCAAGCCCCCGTCCTCCCAGAAAGTAGTCCCGTACCTGCGGGTCAAGGGCGGTGGCTTCAATGGAACTGTCGCCAAGATCTATGGTGAGTATGCGGTTTGTATAGCCGTGCTGGAGTTGGACTGCTTCAAACTTCATAGGTGTCTTCCTGTTCAAAATGGTCTGTTGCTGCATGCGGCAAGAGGTGAACTAATTATCATATACACGGATACGACGTCTATTTTTGTCGGCCCGGTTTACGAAAAAAGGTGCCCATACAACAGCACCTTACAGAATACAAACGAACCGGGATGAGCTGTGTGAAACAGTGCCGGTTGCCGCAATGGCAATCAGCTGAAATGGCTTTCGAGTGCCTCTGCCAGCGCGTCAAGGGTGAACGGTTTTGGCTCAACTTCAACCTTTAAGCCAAGCTCACGGCAACTCTTTGAAGTGATTGGGCCTATTGACGCAACAGTCACTCCCCTCAGCATATCCAGCATCAGCTCTTCCCCAAGCATGGCAGCCAGATTTTGTACCGTAGATGATGATGTGAAAGTAATGCAGTCCACCGAGCGCTTCTCCAAGGCAAAAAGCGTCTCGGGCGGGAGGCGATCCGGAAAAACGTTGCGATATGCAACCGGACTGTCCACATGGGCACCCATCCGCTTCAGTTCGCGTGGAATGACGTCTCGCGCCTTGTCAGCCCGGGGGAAAAGTACCCGGCTGTTATGCATGTCCAGTCGGGAAAATTCCTCAACGACCCCTTCAGCCTTGTAATCGGTCGGCACCAGATCCGGTTTTATGCCAAACGAGCGGATTTCATCAGCGGTCTTGGGACCTACCGCACAGATCTTGCAGCATCCCAGAGCTCTGGCGTCCAGCCCCAGTGTTTCCAGCCGCTGAAAAAAGAACCGTACCGCATTACCTGATGTGAGGACTACCCAGTCATAACCGGATAAATCACGAATAGCCAGATCGAGCAGTTGCCAGCTTTCCGGCTCCGCCAGCCGGATGGTTGGACATTCCAGTATTGTTGCCCCTCGCACCGCCAGTTTAGCGGAAAATTCACCGGCCTGTTCAGCGGCACGGGTAACGACTATTTTCTTCCCGCACAGCGGTTGGGTGTCAAACCACTGTAATTTCTCCCGCAACGCGACAACTTCCCCGACGATAGTAACCGCTGGAGGCTTGAAACCGTTTTCTTCTGCCCGGTCGGCGATGTCAGCCAAAGTTCCGATCAGCACCTGCTGACAAGGGTTTGTGGCCCATCGTACCAGGGCTACCGGTGTTTCGGGCGATCTACCATGTTCAATCATGCGCAGCATATTGCGCCGCAGAGTGGTAACCCCCATGTAGAACACAACCGTACCGCCTCCTATTGAAAGACGATCCCAGTCGATGTTTGATTCATCTTTTTCTTTGCCTTCCTGGCCGGTGACAAACGCTACCGAGGCGGTTATATCCCGATGGGTCAACGGGATACCGGCGTAAGCAGAGGCTCCGACAGCGGCGGTGACGCCGGGAACAACTTCAAAGGGAATGCCGGCATCATGCAATGCCTCACACTCCTCCCCGCCACGGCCAAAAACAAAAGGGTCGCCACCTTTCAGGCGCACAACGATCTTGCCTTCTTTCGCTTTATTAACCAGCAGGCTGTTTATCTCGTCCTGGCCCTGATTGTGACGACCACCGATTTTGCCGGCATAAATGCGCTCGGCGTTATCGGGGGCGTGGTTGAGAAGCTGCTCGTTGGCCAGGTAGTCATAGACCACCACCTCGGCTCGCTTCAAACATTCCACGCCGCGCAGCGTAATCAGGGAGGGGTCGCCGGGACCGGCGCCCACCAGATAGACGATACTGTTACTCACCAATCGACCTCTGGTATACTTCTTCCAGAATTGCCTTGCCACCTTCGGCCAGCAATTGATCCGCAAGACGGATACCAAGCTGTACGCATTCTTCGACCGGACCGCTTATTTCGCCGCGAACCGAACGTTGGCCATCAACAGCCGCAATAAAGCCAACCAAACGCAATTGACCATTGCTGACGGTTCCGTGTGCTGCTATCGGCACCTGGCAGCCGCCTTCGCACCGTTTGAGCAGGGCGCGTTCAGCCCGGACCGCATGGCTGGTGTCGGCGTGATTGAAGAAGGCAATAGTCTCTGTTATGACCGGATCAGCCAGGCGGCATTCGATCCCCAAAGCTCCCTGGCCAATGGCAGGAATAGAGAGCTCCGTGTCAAGATATTCTCCGACGCTGTCGGTAAAGCCGAGACGCTTAAGGCCGGCGGCAGCCAGAATGACCGCATCAAGGTTGTCTTCGGTAAGTTTTCTGATGCGGGTCTCGACGTTACCGCGAATAATTACCATCTGCAGGTCCGGCCGTACTTTCAGGAGCTGTGCCTGACGACGGAGAGCACTGGTGCCGATGCGGGCGCCCTGCGGCAGGTCGGCAAATTTAATATTGCGGGAGATGACGGCATCACGCGGATCTTCACGTTCGGTAATGCAGTGCAGCCCGAGCCCTTCCGGAAAGTCCGTCGGCACGTCCTTCATGCTGTGTACGGCAATGTCGATCTCATCGCGCAACATGGCTTCTTCGATCTCCTTGACAAACAGCCCTTTGCCGCCAACCTGCGCCAGAGGGACATCGAGAATCTTGTCGCC
>JANXZX010000014.1 GCA_025355325.1 Geobacteraceae bacterium | reverse complement strand
ACCTCAACGGCAATTTAACAGGGATGCAGGGGATGCAGGGGATATGTAGAATCAAGTGCAGAACAAAGATGGAAGCTTATGTGTTAAACACGAAGGCATGGTTTTATCCCCTCCATCCCCTTTATCCCTGTAAAAAGGGTTATTGTATCGAAGAAATCAGGCACCAAAAAGATTGTTCACTATTTGAACATTCCTCTTGTAAAATATGAAGCCATCAGGTAGTGTTCAAAATATGAACGATGCTATCGAAAAACCGCTTGATTCATCCCGTTCCCTCCAGCTTCTCTCCGAGATCTCCGGTGAAGAACCGCTATCGCAACGCGAGCTTTCCCGTCGCCTCGGCATCGCCGTCGGCCTGGTTAATTCCTATCTTAAAAACCTCGTTTCAAAAGGTTATGTACGGGTTAAAGACTTCCCCAGTAACCGTTACGCATACCTGCTTACCCCACAAGGAATCGCTGAAAAAAGTCGGCTTGCCTATCAGCATCTCAGTTACTTCACCAGTCTCTACACCGTTGCACGGCAGGATTACCTCGATTTGTTTCGCCGTTTGGAGGATGCCGGAGTACAGGAGGTTGTTTTTTGCGGGGTTGATGAGGTTGCGGAGGTGGCATTTTTGTCATTACAGGAGACCGGGCTTAAGCTGGTAGCGGTTATGGATGATGAAAAGCAAGGAGGGGTGTTTTTCGGAGTACCTGTTGTGACGGTTGTCGAGGGATTAAGTAGTATTGGTTCTCCGGTGGTGATTACTTCGCTGAAGCGCCGTGAATTGCTCGTTCAGGAACTTTTGAGGTTGGGCGTGGCAGGTGGCAGGATTTTTGTTGCTGGTAATTGTGTGGAGATATTTTGAATAATGTTGTGAAGGACATAGACAATCTGATACGTGAAGGTGAATCAGATCGCATTGAATTCAAATCTTCTTTTGACCGAGAGGCTATTGAGACTCTGTCAGCATTTGCTAATACCACAGGCGGTAGTCTGCTTGTAGGAGTACAGGATAACAGAGTAGTTAAAGGCGTAACAGTTGGTAAGGAAACCATTCAAAACTGGATAAACCAAATTAAAATGGCGACAACCCCATCCATTATTCCCGACATTACACAGGTCGATATTAATGGCAAGAAAGTGGTATGTTTTTTAATTCCATCCTTCCCTGTTAAGCCGGTAGCTTGTCGAGGAAAATATTTTAGACGTTTCAATGGCGCGAATCATTGCATGTCTTTGAACGAGGTTGCGGATGCATATCTGAAAACATTCCAGCTTTCCTGGGATGCTTATGAATATGCGGGAGCCCGGTTAGAACAGATTGATACGCACAAGTTGGAGCTGTTTATTGCTAAAGTTAACAGAATTGAACGGTTCCACCTTGATGAAAATGCTCTGTATGCCCTGGAGAAATTGCGTCTCATCAGGAACTTGACTCCAACAAACGCAGCGATGCTTTTGTTTTCGCGTGAACCACTTCCCTGCAACATTCACATTGGCAGATTTGCCGATGCAACTACAATTATTGATGATATCCAAATCACAGAAACTCTTCCCGATGCCTTTCATAAAGCGATGCAGTCGATTGCTAAACACATTAATATTTCATTTCGAATTTCAGGTTTGGAACGAGAAGAAGTGTGGGAGTATCCGCAGGTCGCCATTCGTGAAGCGCTTGCCAATGCAATTGTGCATCGAGACTATCAGAATCCTTCCGATATCCAGATAAAGATATTTGATGACAGTATTACTATATACAGCCCTGGCCGGCTGTATGGAAATTTGACGATTAAGGTGTTAAACAGTGATGCCTACCAATCGGAACTTCGAAATAAATTAATAGCAGAAGCATTTTATCTTACTGGTATAATTGAAAAATATGGTAGTGGTCTGACTAGGATAAGAAGGGTTGTTGCTGAGGCAGCAAACGTTATGTTTTCTATGCAGGAATTGCCGAATGGATTTCTCGTCGTTTTTCAGAAGATGAAACAAAATCTGAATTCTCTTGATGGCGGGATAAATGGCGGGATAAATGGCGGGATAAATGGCGGGATAAATGGCGTGTTGAGTTGTATAAAAGGGCATCCTGGGATTAAAGGAATTGAGATTGCTACTGCTTTGAATATTTCTCCAAGGACTTTGGAGCGCTTGCTTAAAAGACTGAAAGATGAGAATAAAATAGAATTTATCGGTGCTCGAAAGACGGGTGGATATTATAGTGTGGAATCCTCTGAAGGGGGAGAGGGATAACCTATGTCAACGGTCTTCACTGTCGAAAGGCTGCAATGCAACCACATTTTCTCCCGCCGCACGGCATGGCTGAGAAGAGTCGGTTTGCCTGTCAGCTTCTCAGTTGTTTCACCATTATCTGTTGAAAGATGAAAGGAGCCGACATGACTAATAAAGATATCATCGACTTTCTAACGTCTCATAAACAGGAAATGAAAGAACAGTATGGCGTTATCCGTATTAGCCTTTTTGGATCGTATGCTCGTGGTGAATCTTTAACAGATAGCGATATTGATATAGCTGTAGAGCTTGATATGCCGGACCTGTTCAATCTTATAGGCATAAAGCAGACAATTGAAGATGAGTTTGGCGCTAAAGTCGATGTTATTCGCCTGCGTGACAATATGAACAGCTTACTGAAAAGTCGGATACAGAGGGATATTATCTATGTTTGATCGAGAGCTGGTTCTGGTCAATTCCTAACTAAAAAATCTAGTATCAAAAGGGTTCGTGTGGGTTAAAGATTTCCCCAGTAACCGTTACGCATATTTGCTTACCCCGCGCAAGGCATCGCTGAAAATATTCGGCTTGCCTATCAGCACCTCAGTTATTTTACCAGTCTCTACACTGTGGCGCGGCAGGATTACCTTGAGCTGTTTCGCCGATTGGAGGGTGCCGGAGTGCGGGAGGTTGTTTTTTGCGGAGTGGACGAGGTGGCTGAGGTGGCCTATTTGTCGTTGCAAGAGACCGGGCTTAAGCTGGTAGCGGTTATGGATGATGGACGGCAGGGGGAGCTGTTTTTCGGAGTACCTGTAGTGACGGTTGTAGAGGGATTAAGTAGTATTGGCACTCCGGTGGTGATTACTTCGCTGAAACGGCGGGATGAACTCGAACGGGTACTTCATGGTTTAGGAGTAGCAGGAAGCAGGATTTTTGCTGCAGGCGTTGCGGAACCCTAAACGGCTGTTTTTATGCTATGGATGTAAGATTTAAGTTACAAAGGGATACAGGGCAATTTATGAGTTTGACTGAAGTCGAATGTAAAATATGTGGTGGTTCGTCAGTCTTCGTATTCAAAAAAAACGTACTATTCAAGTATAACGTCTCATATTATAGATGTACAAATTGCGGATTTATGCAAACAGAAGACCCTTACTGGATTCAGGAAGCCTATTCGGCGCCGCTCTCTGCAACCGACACCGGTCTCATAATGAGACCTATGAATTTCAGCAGGGTTGCTGAAGGCATAATAATGAAGTGGTTTGATCCGTTTGGGACTTTTCTTGATTATGGCGGCGGCAACGGTGTGTTTGTCCGGATGATGCGTGATAAGGGATTTAATTTCTTCCGATATGATAAATATGCCGGGAACGTCTATTCCATCGGCTTTGATTTGTCAGATATAGCGGATAAAACTGAACGCTTTGAATTAATGACAAGCATAGAGGCAATTGAACATTTCGAGAATCCCCTTGAAGAAATATCCGGAATGTTATCATTGAGCGACAACCTGCTGTTTACTACATATATAAATGATACTGTCCCATCAGATCTACTAAAGGACTGGTGGTATCTTGGTGAGTACAATGGTCAGCACATATCTTTTTATTCTGCGAAGTCTCTAAAGATTATTGCAGATAGATATAATTGCTACTATTACACCAACAATATCGACACTCATCTTTTTTCAAAAAAGAAGATTGCCGGCATTGAATTTACTCAAAAGTACAATTTAAACAGTTGTCATAAACTCAGGAACAAACTTGTTGGCGGTATTGATAAGATATATAATGCCATGGTTAATCCTATGATTCATTTTCCGCCTTCGCTCACTCAAAAAGACATCGAATATGTGAAGAAGCTTATGATTGACCAGTGCAATAACGTGTTACCAAAAGATTCAAAATAGGCATCTGAAGGATAGGAGCAAAGTTTGAGTTCAGAAGTAGGTTCAAGAATTGCAAAAAACTCGATTTTCAATTTTTCTCGAACGTTACTCACTATTCCAATAATTATTTTTATTACCCCATTCATTATAAAACATGTGGGGAAGGAAGAATTTGGAATATGGGCGTTAGTAGGAGTGATCTCATCCTATGCCCAATTAAGTGATTTTGGAATAACAGATAGTTTAATAAAATTTGTGGCTGAATTTAAGGCCAGAAACGATCACCACCAGCTTAACAGGCTCATCAATACCGCTTTTGTCACCTATGTAGGCATAAGTCTGGTCTGTTTTGTAATTGGCCTGCTTGTATTGCCATTTATCATCACAACCATTCTGAGTATTCCACCCGAACTTTCAAAAAAGACAAACTACGTATTTACTATTGCCATCAGCCTCTTTTTTGTAAATATGACAATGAGCGTTTTTGGTTCATTGATTACCGGCTTTCAACGTATGGGATACAGCAGCCTTATCTCATTCATATCGACTATCATAATGGCCTGCGGAACATTTATTGCTCTGTCACAGGGTTTCGGCCTTGAAGGGTTGATTTACAATAATGCGCTCATCACAATTTTCGTCATTATTGCCAACTCGGTCGTTGCCTGGCGTCTGTTCCCGCAAATGCGCTTGAATCCCTTCAGATATTTCAGCAGAGAGACCTTGAAGCTGATATTTGGTTTCAGTTGGAAAGTTCAGCTATCATCTATTTCAAATCTGCTTGTCTATCAGCTTGACCGTGTTTTGATAAGCCATTTTCTGGGGTTGGGCGCAGTCAGCAATTATGAAGTCGCCAACCGCATAGTAACTCAGGCGAGGGTATTCATTGCGTCGGTGTTTACGCCGATGGTTCCTGCCGCTTCATCGCTGCAGGCGACCGATGAATTCGACAAACTGCGCGGCCTTTATAACAGGTCAATGAAATATATGGCTGTGGCGGCCATCCCGTTTTCCGCTCTCATTATTGCCTTGGCGCACCCGTTTGTCAGAACGTGGCTTGGCGAGGGATATACAACAAGCGCCTATACCATGCAGCTTCTTATGCTGGCTTATATGATCAACCTTCTGCCAGGGCCGGGAAACATGATCTTGCATGGGATGAACAAGCCCCATGTACCTATGCTGAATTCAATCGGTACCGGAATTGCTAATCTTGTATTGTGCTTTGTTCTTGTGCAGCAGATGGGCTACTACGGGGTTATCATAGGAATTCTGTCAACTGTCGTGATTTCCACAATCACGTTTACTTTTATGGTACATAAAAACATTCAGGGGTTACGCTGGCGTTTGTATGCAGAAATATATACGAAGCCCATCATTTTATCGATAGTTCTCTGCTCCGTACTAACCATGCTGGATGTTGTAATGCCCTTGAGAGGGTATTTCATATTAGTTCTTATGTCCGCAGCATATTTTGCAATTATCTCTTTTGTAATGTTGAAAGGGAGTTATTTTGATCAGTTTGACCGATTAACGCTCGCCCGGCTTAACCCTCTTAATAAATTCAGGTAGCATTTCCATAAATTGATGAAAGGCTGTCATTACCATGGATGAAACATCGAAAACCAAGAGCATCTGGACATCATTTGAAGAATCTATCCTTGTGGGAAAAGGGATCGATATTGGTTGCGGTCCGGATCCGGTTAGTTCTAACGCCCGGAAATTTGATATTGAAGATGGCGATGCGAACGATATTCTGCGTTTTGTTAACGATACCTTTGATTTTGTCTATTCTTCGCACTGTCTTGAGCATATGCACAACCCAAAGAATACAGTGCAGGAGTGGTGGCAACTGGTAAAACCGGGTGGTCACCTTTTTCTGATCGTGCCCGATGAAGATCTTTATGAACAAGGTGTTTTTCCAAGCAGATTCAATGCGGATCATAAAACTACATTTACTATCTCGAAAGCACAGAGCTGGTCACCGGTATCAATAAATATTCTTGAGCTCGTTCAATCATTGCCCCAATCGCAGTTAGTAAGTGTTGCCCTTCAGGATCATGGCTATGACAGAAGCATCCAGTGCAGGGGGGGTGAAAAACTTTCCATGGAGACGCGCCTGCTGCTGAAAGGATACCGATGGTTGAATAAATTGACTACGATTCGGCTTCAGTCAATGGAGATAGTGCGAAGCCATTTCCATCCGGTTGATCAAACATCACGTCCCGGTGTTCTTGCGCAGATTCAGTGCATAGTCAGGAAGCAACTCTAATGTGGTCGTTTTGAAAATTAACTGGCACAGAGTGAAATACGTTAAAGGGATTCTGCCATATTTTCATAAGGTGATGGCATTCCTGTCGTTTCTTAAAGCATACGTTCATCTCTTACTGAGGCGTCACCATGTGAAAATGGAAACGCCTGAACGCAAGTTCATTGTCATTAACCTCATTGAGCATTTTGGCGACATTGTGGCGTGTGAACCGGTTGCCCGGTACGTGCGGAGCCGATATCCTGATGCGTACATAATCTGGACGGTTAAAAAGCCATATCGCGAACTTGTCATTCATAACCCGGCAATTGACGAGGTCTTTGTTCTCAATTGCTTGAGCGAATGGATCTATCTTGCCGCATCCGGGCTTTTTGATGAAATTATTGATCTTCACCCGCAGAATCGTGAATGCCCGGTTTGTCGTACACCGTTACTGAAGAGCACCGGTAATACTGACATTACCGTTGAAAACTACTACAATTACGACTGCTTGCTGGCGGCTTATTGCCAGAGTGCGGGGATTTCTGTCATAGAGGATCAACCGCAGATATATATTCCTCGTGATGTCATCCAGCGTATCGATCTACT
Source organism: Geobacteraceae bacterium (assembly GCA_025355325.1). Classification (GTDB taxonomy): domain Bacteria; phylum Desulfobacterota; class Desulfuromonadia; order Geobacterales; family Pseudopelobacteraceae; genus JACRCG01. The sequence continues at coordinate 32,043 of JANXZX010000014.1, read as the reverse complement.
CAGGTTGCCGGAACGTTACGTCGTTGCCCATTGCTCGTCCAATGAACAGTGTCGAGACTGGTCACAAGAGAAATGGCGGCAGCTTGCACAAAAAATAATGCGTTACTTTGACCTTCATGTTGTCGAAATTGGATTACAGTCGGTGCTTGATTTCCAGACCGACCATTATATTAACCAGTGCGGCACATTGTCTCTGCTTGAAACCGCAGAAATTATCAGGCGTGCGGAGTTATTTATCGGGATTGACAGTGGCCCGGCACATATGGCTAATGCAGTAGGCACTTTCGGAGTAATTCTTCTCGGTGAATACAGAATATTTAAGCATTATATGCCGTACAGCGGCAGCTATAAATCAGGGGAAAATGCCAAGATTATTTACTCAAATGGGCCAGCAGCCGATATATCCGTAGATGAGGTCTTTGGCATAGTGAATACTAAAATGTTGATAAAAAACGATGACTAAACGTTTCCCATTTATATTTTGTTTTATGCTTATTGCTATTAGTCTTTACCTCGATTTTGCCCAAGGAATTCGTTATCCCTGGTCGGATGAATGGGACTTTGTACCCATGCTCACCGGCGATACTCATGTTTCGGTAAAATGGCTATGGGCGCAACATAATGAACATCGAATTGTAATTCCAAAGTTGTTCTATATGTTCTCATTTAAGGCATGGCCTGATTTCAGGTTTCCAATCCTTGTTATTACGGTATTAATGGGCTTAACCTCTTTAATTATGATGAGCGTTTCACAAAAATACCGAAACTATTCTCTGTTTTTCCTATTATGTTTTCCAATGCTTTTGCTTAGCACTGTGATGGGTTATCACGCTTGGGGCTTTCATATCCAGTTTGCCTCATCAACTATTTTGCTGTGCCTGTTCCTAAGTTCGATTGTTTACAATCAATTAAGGTATGAAGCCTCTATAGTTGGATTGTCGGCATTTGCTATGGCTGTAACAACTGTCCTATTACCTTTATGTGGTATGAATGGTGTTATTCCCGCACTGGTAATAATCCCATATTTGATCTTCAGAGGTGGGCGTCAATCTTTGTTTGACGTAACCCCAAATGCAAAAATATATGGCAACGTGATACTAGGATCGGCATGTGTTTCGGGGTTTACTGTCAGTATGATATTTGTGGATTACTACCCTACGCTTCATCCATGGGGTATCCGTGATCGCCAGGGTGTTCTTGCCCTGGTTAAAGAGCTGAAACCGGACGGCATTATCCATACCGCCGCCCAACCTTCCCATGACCGGGCTGCTGCTATCCCGTTCGACGATTTCGACACCAATGCCGTCGGCACACTCAATCTGTTGGAAGCCGCCCGTCAGGCATGTCCTGAATCGCCCTTCATTCATCTCTCCACTAACAAAGTGTACGGTGATCTGCCCAACACGATTCCGCTGAAAGAGCTGGCAACGCGCTGGGATTATGATGATCCTGCATATGAAAACGGTATTGCCGAAACCTTCTCCATTGATCAGTCCAAACACTCACTATTCGGGGCCTCCAAGGTTGCTGGCGATATTATGGTTCAGGAGTATGGCCGGTACTTTAATATGCCGACCTGCTGCCTGAGAGGGGGGTGTCTGACCGGCCCGAATCACGCCGGGGTTGAACTGCACGGTTTTCTCAGCTATTTGGTTAAGTGCAACCTCGAAGGGCGCGAATACCGGGTATTCGGTTACAAAGGCAAGCAGGTGCGCGACAATATCCACTCCGAAGATGTTGCTCGTTTTATACATGCCTTCTACAAGAGTCCCCGTTGCGGCGAAGTCTACAATCTTGGCGGGGGCAAGGGGAACTCCTGCTCGATACTTGAAGCGTTTGATCTGGCCGAGCAGTTCAGCGGCAAGAAGCAGGTCTACACCTATGTTGATGAAAACCGCATTGGTGACCATATCTGTTATTACAGTGACCTGTCCAAGATGAAGACCCATTATCCGGGATGGGATATTACCAAGTCGCTGACACAGACAGTGAAAGAGATTGTGGAATCATGGCAGGAGCGGCTGGTGTCATGAAAATACTGATTACCGGTATCTGCGGTTTTGTGGGGAGTTCCCTGGCTTCTTCGCTGCTGGAATCCCTGCCGGGGGTGCAGCTGTTTGGTTTGGATAACTTCATTCGACCGGGCAGCGAACATAACCGTAATTCGTTGCAAAAGCAGGGGATCAAACTCTTTCATGGTGATATCCGCATGGCGTCTGATTTTGACGCACTGCCGGCTGTGGATTGGGTGATCGACGCCGCGGCCAACCCGAGTGTGCTGGCGGGTATCGACGGTCAGACCAGCAGCAGGCAGTTGGTCGAGCATAACCTGCTGGGTACGGTTAATATTCTGGAGTACTGCAAGCGTCATCATGCGGGATTTATCCTGATCAGTACCAGTCGTGTTTATTCGATAGCGCCGCTGGCGACAGCAGAAGTCGAGGTTTTGGGGGAGGCTTTCAGCCTGAAGGAAGACCAGATTTTTCCGGAAGGATTATCCGCTGCAGGCGTTGCTGAATCCTTCAGCACGACTCCTCCTATTTCCCTCTACGGCAGTACCAAACTGGCTTCCGAAGTGCTGGCTCTCGAATATGGCGATACCTTTGGTTTTCCGGTTTGGATCAATCGCTGTGGTGTTCTGGCCGGAGCCGGACAGTTTGGACGCCCTGACCAGGGGATCTTTGCCTTCTGGATAAATTCCTGGTTGAGGCGCAAACCACTGACCTACATTGGATTTGGTGGCAATGGCTATCAGGTAAGAGATGGCCTGCATCCCCGTGATCTGATTCCGCTGCTGCGCAAGCAGATGGAGGCTCCTTCCGGTAACCAGAGGGTTATGAATTTCGGCGGCGGCGTCAATAATGCCATGTCACTGGCTGAAGTGAGCAGTTGGTGTCATGACCGGTTTGGCACACATTCAGTTGCTGCCAACCTTGAGATGCGCCGCTTCGACATACCCTGGATGGTCATGGATGCCTCGCTGGCGAGGAAAACCTGGAGTTGGGAGCCGCAAACCACACTTTGCGAAATACTCGACGAAATAGCACTTCATGCCGCGCAGCATCCGGCCTGGCTGGAATTGTCGGGGTTATAATGAGTGCAGCGGAGTCAGGCAAAAAAACACTTGAGCTGCTCTCTGTAGTGATCCCTGCCCGTGACGAAGAGGGATGTATCTGTTCGATGGTTGAACAACTGCACGAAGAGCTCCATCGAAACAACATTCCTCACGAAATCGTGGTAGTTGATGACGGCAGCAGTGACGAAACATGGCCGCTTTTACAGAGCCTCCGACAGCAGATATCGGAGTTGAAACCGGTACAGAATACCGGTCGTCACGGCTTTGGCAGAGCTATCATCTGTGGGCTCGACAACATGAGCGGTGATGCTGTAGTGATCATGATGGCTGATGAATCTGACGATGCCAGGGATGCGGTGCGCTACTGGCAGGAACTGGGCAAGGGGTATGACTGCGTGTTCGGCAGCCGTTTCATTAAAGGCGGCGGGACTGTCGATTATCCCCGGATAAAGTTGATCATAAACCGTCTGGCCAACAAGTTTCTTCAGGTTTTTTTTGGCATCAGGCTCAACGATACCACCAATGCTTTCAAAGCGTATCGTCGCGAGGTTATTGACGGTTGTCGGCCCTTGATTGCCCCCCATTTCAACCTTACGGTTGAGATTCCTTTAAAGGCAATTGTTCGCGGTTTCAGTTGGACGGTGATTCCTATCACCTGGCGAAACCGCACAACAGGAGAGGCAAAACTCAAAATCAAGGAGATGGGTAGTCGTTACCTGTTTATCTGTCTGTACATCTGGCTGGAAAAATATCTATCGCGTGGTGATTACCACAAAAAATGATTGTCTTATTGAAATTGAGTAGCCTTACGTGACGAAAGCTTGACATGGTGATATTTTGACGCAAGATGATCTCAAACGATTTGACCTACAACTGTTCCAGCCGCGTCTCGGCTACCGCTATTCGCTTGATCCTCTGCTACTGTCTCGTTTCTGTGGTCAGCCTCCTTCCGGTGGCAGAATAGCCGATCTGGGTGCCGGATGCGGAATTATTGCCCTGGTGCTGGCTCGTATCAACCCTGATTCTTCGGTGGTGGCGGTTGAAAATAATCCGGAAATGGCGGCGCTTGTTGAGCAGAATATTCAGCACAATGGTCTTAACGAAAGAGTGTCTGTGCATGCCGAAGATGTGATTAATCTATCAAAAAGCTATCCTGATTCTTCGTTCGATCTCGTAGCTTCCAATCCTCCCTTTCGAAAGCCGGGAACAGGAAAAATCAGCCCCAAGGCCGGACGCGATGCCGCCCGCCATGAAACTACTGCTGGGCTTGCCGATTTTATGGCTGCCGCGAAATATCTGGTAAAACCGTCAGGGAAGATCTGCTTCATCCAGCTTCCGTCGCGTCTGCATGAATTCATGGCGTTGGCTGCCCAGATGAAATTATCCGTGCTGCGGGTGCGGATGATTCACAGTAATGCTGCGTCACCGGCAACCATGTTTATGGCTGAACTCGCCAAGGGGCGCCGCACCGCGCCGGTAGTGGAACCGCCGTTGTTTGTCAGGGATATGGATGGGGAGTATACGGATGAGGTGTGGCGGTAATAATCGGAAATAATAAAAGCCATATATAAAAGAAAAGGCATCTTCCTTTGTGGGGGATGCCTTTTTTGTTGGGTATGGGAAAAATAGAAATCAGTTTTTGATCAGCAGGAATATTTCCATTTTTTCACCGTCTTCGATATGAATAGGGAAGCAGAGAACCGTGTGTCCGTCGGGGGCTTTCAGTCCGCATGACGGCAGGCTGAGCGTTACCGGAGGGTTGATATTCATAAGGATTCCCATCTGGGATGCTTTGGCCGCTACGTTTCCGCAGACGACGTTCACAAACTCCATGACCGTATCTTCCAATACTTCTGCCGGTTCGTTATCCACAGAGTCTTCACTCAGAATTACTTTGGCAATTGATTTCTGCAAACCTTCTGAAACAGAAATAAGGTAGCGGGCCTCGACGTCGCCGCTGAAATCCATCGCTGCCATCATGAAGTTCGGTGTGATGGCGGTAGCCACGGCACATTTGCCGGGGCGGTACTGCAGGTCAAGTACCCGGGTAATCATTTTGTAGGTAATATCAGCGGTCATTTCCCAGATGCTGTCGTTGGCTGTCTTGACCGGAAGTTCGATGCCGTTTGATACATACTGAGCCTGGTCGGCTTTAAAGTCGTCAAGGTGCTTTTGGAGCTGGTCCTGCGTCAGTGAGCCTATCTGTACCAGTGCTTCACCGATGTACAGGTGAGTGTTCTTCTGGCGGGTGAGGAGATCGCTCAGCTGATCAGGTGTTAAAAAACCCATTTTGACCAACAGGTCACCCATTTTTATGTCATGGGACATTTGGGCGTTGTGGGCACGCTGAATTTCTTCCGGGGTGATCAACCCCATGGCTAAGGCCATCTCGCCAAGCTTTACATTTTTTTTATCCTGCAGTTCTATGGCATCAAGCAGTGCACTGCTGGTAACAGCTCCCTGCTCAACCAGAAATTGTCCAAAAAATTTAACAGCCATATCCGCCCCTTAAAAATACAAGTAATGAAAAAACTAAAGCTCGCGCAGAATCCGCAAGACGGTATCGGCATCAAACGGTTTGGATATGACGTTTTTTGCGCCAAGCTTGATCGCTTCGGTAAATTTATCACCTACACCGCCGAGCGATGTTACCATGACCACTTTTACGTCCTTATCCATGACCGAGAGTGTGCGCAGGGCAGTCAGGCCGTCCATGCCGGGCATGTTCATATCCATACAGATAACTTCCGGATCTTCCGTATGATTCATTTTTATTGCCTCGGCACCGTTTTTGGCGTGTCCGACGCAGGTAAAATCACCAGATTCGCTGATTATCTTCTCAAGCTGTCGGGCAACCGAGAGACTGTCATCAACTACAAGAACCTTTATCATTTAGACGTTTCCTCCTGAGGAACTAAGCTGCTGTCAGACTGTTCTACGCAAAGGTTTTCGGCGTAGAAACCACCGGTGAATGTATATGAAAGAAAAATAAAAGTCAAAAATATGTTTGGCTTTCAAGGTCGAACATAATGTGCTACATTACTAAAAATAATCTAAAAAAGGAGTCCCGGAACAATGCAGAATATTAACTCATCAGTATGGTTCAAAGGTTTTATGATTGCCGCACTCGTGTCATGTGGAAGTTTTGTTGTCGCTGCCGAGACCGAAACAAAAAAAGAGAACGCCGCCGCTGTTGTTTCAACAGCTCCTGCTCCGGCACCGCCTCAGGGGGTTATTGCCCGTGTTAATGGCATTGATATTAATGCCGTCGAGCTGCGCCGTGCAGAAAAAATCATGCTGCGCGGGCAGACGGTGCCGGCAGATCAGCAGGCAGCCGTAGACAAACAGGCTGTGAAACAGCTAATTTCGGCTGAGTTGCTGTATCAGGGAGCTGCGAAGCAGGAGTATAAGGATCTGGAAAAAGATATCGATGAAAAGCTTGTTAAGGGGAAGTCCCGCTTTAAGACTGAAGAGGAGTTTCAAAAGGCCATCAAGGATCTTGAAATGAACGAGAAGGAACTGCGGGAATATACCCGTCGTGATCTATTAATCACTCGTTTTATTGAAAAAACCTTTGTACCGAAAGTAACGGTTTCCGAGTCGGATGTTCGTGCCTTCTACGACAAGAATCCGGACAAATTTTCACAAGCCGAGTCTGTAAAGGCCAGCCATATCCTGATTGGAGTAGAGAGCGCCGCGACGCCGGAGGCCAAGAAAAAGGCGCGTGAGAAAGCCGAATCACTGCGGAAAGAGTTGGCAGGCGGTGCCGATTTTGCCACATTGGCCAAAGGGAATTCGACATGTCCGAGCAGCAAGCAGGGTGGCGATCTTGGTTCTTTTGGTAAAGGACAGATGGTGCCACCGTTTGAAAATGCGGTTTTTGCCCTTAAACCGGGTGAAATGAGTGACGTTGTCGAGACTCAGTTCGGGTATCACATTATCAAGCTGACGGAGAAAAAACCGGCTGTAGTTACCGATTATAAAGAGGTAAAACCAAAGATTGAAGAGTTTCTCAAGGGACAGGGCGTTAACGAGTCGATTCAGAAGTACATCGCAGACTCTGAAAAAGCTGCCAAGATTGAGATTCTCCTGAAGTAAAAGGTTCAACTTCGTGCAAGTGTTAAACGGTCGATCGGGTTAAATCCGATCGACCGTTTTTGTTGATCTTGTGTGGATTAAATGATTTCATGGTTGAAGAATATTTAAACCTCGAAAAATAAATTAATAACCACGAAGACGCGAAGTTCACTAAGAATTCGCAAATTTATAAAACAGTCTGCAATCACATTTTGGGTGAGAAGGCATTTTAATATATCTCGTTGTTTTACTTCGCGTTCTTCGAGTCTTCGTGGTTACAGCTGCCGTTTTTGATTAAATGCATACCCAGGTAAGTCAGTTTTTATCGAGTCCCTTAAGAGAAATTGTCCTGCTCCGCCCCGACGAAAATCCTTCAAATCGGAATGATCCCAGATAGGCTCCGTTTCTGAATAATCCCGACGCTCCCGGTGGAAGATACTGCGTGCTGTTGTTCGTAATCATGCCGGAATAACGATTGAAAAGACCTTCCGTGTAGTGCTCGTCGGTTATCGGCATACGGTAGCTGGCCAGAACTGCACTGCCTGACGGAGCTGACACTGTTTCTGCTCGTGCGCTTTCAGCAAGCGTCCCGGAAGAAACACGCACCTGGTGTCCACGGCCGCTTCCGTTTATCCGGGCAGAAAGCTGTAGCCGGGCAAATCCGTCATTCCCGAGCTGGAGATTGTACTGCGGCTGCCAGCCATGTTCCGACGTTGCATAGCGGATCGTTACTCTGCCCCGGTGCGGGGTGACGGTAATGCGGATGGAACTATCTGCTGTACGAAGATTTTTTTTCGTTGTTGCAAGGCGCGCATCTATTTTCTGAATTTCCTGTGTTGTCTTGCGTCGCGCGGTATAGACCGCCTCAAGCTGGGCAATCGCAAAATCGGTGCCCTGGCGGATTGCCTGCATCGGATCCGGATTCGCCTTGGTTTTGCGCGGTGCCTTGCCGCTTTGTGATTTGGCCGCAGAGGTGAAAATGGTTTCACGGGTTTCCAGTGCCAGTAAACGGTCCTCCAGTCGTCGCCGCTGCTCGGTCAGTGTCTCAAACTCTTTGTCGCCGGCGGCGCCCGCATCGATTTTATGTGTTTCCACATCAAGGATAGTGGTGCCGCGGGCGGGTGTAATCGTGAGTGTCTGTTCAAGCATTCCGGCTGCAAGAGGTGCGTCGATAACCCCTTTGATCGCACCGGCATCCTGCTGAAGCAGGGCGCCGTCCCGGTAGTAGGTGATAATGCTTTCTGCAGAGGCGGAGCTTGCACAGAATACGATGAGACTCAGGCAGGTCAGATGTTTTCGCATGTTGTTTCCCATGAACCGAAGTTGGTTCCCTTTTTAGAGATATGGTAGAGATGGTGTTGCGTATAATAACTCTTACGGCTATACTCACTGAAAATGTTCGGAAAGGTCCCTGATATGTTAAAAGATCCTGAAGTAAATATCGAAGCGGAGCTGTCTGTCAAGGACATTGTCAATTTCTATGTAAAAATCAATGATTCATCCAAGGCGAAAAAAGATATTGCCCAGCTTTCGTCCAAAGACAAGGCAAAGGCCATGGAAATCATCGCAACGTCCTCGGCAAGCCGTGACTTCCGTATTGATGTGGCTCGCTATTTTCTCTATGACCTGGATCATGTCGTCAGAAGAAAAGCCGAGCGGTTCATGGAAGAGCTCGTACCGGACTGGGTAACCGACCCGGCAGAAAGTATTCTGAAGCTGTTGAAATCTGCCGATGGCAAGGGGAGTGCAAACAGGAATGCGGCGGTAAAGTTTCTTTTTGGCATTGTTGATTCGACCAGCCTGCGTGACACCTTTTCCACCCTTTTCAACAGTCGTAATCGCGAACATATGACCAACATCCTGGCAACCGTTGAGGATTATATCGATTCATCCAACGATGAAGCTGAAATGGTAAAAATCTTTGACGCCTGTCTTGATATAGTTGTTTCCGACCTGGTAGACAATAATATCAAACATCACGCATCCAATCTGTTGAGTGTGTTCTTTAAAAAAGTCCAGGCCACCAATCTGGGTGAAGTCTTGCGCCGCAAATATATAGAGAAGCAGATAGAAAAGGCGGAAGGGGTGTACCATTTTCTGTGCAGTGGGGCCTTCGGGCTTAACAACACGTTTTTGGATGACCTTCTGCGGCCGCTCAATGACGGCGGCAGCAATTATCAGATCAAAATCCTCAATTACTTCCGGTCTGTGCTGGAAAAAGCAAAGAATCCGAACGAGACCGACTCTGTTCTTGATACCTACCCTGACTATTGGAATCAGGAGGAACAAGCCAAAGATGACAAGATTCGCACTATCTGCAACAGGATTCTGCGCGCTGTCGATGCCTTATGGGATGAAACGGAAGATCAGCACGTTCGTGCTCTGATTATCCAGATTCGTTTCGGTGAATATACCAACAAACGTGAACTGCTTGAACAGATCCGCTTCAAGGGAGAAGACGAATCACTGTCCGAAGCCGGTCGGGAAAAGCTGGCGCTGATGCTGCGCTGTTTCCTTGCCCCGGATCAGCCGGATACCCTGAAATTACAGGCTGCACAGCTACTGTTGTTTAAAATGAAAGATGCCTCAAGCAGGCTGGCTGCCCTGGAGTTTCTTGCCTTTTATCTTGAGAACAAGAACCTTAATTATGCCGAGCTGGGGAGCATTTCGACGGTGATCGAGCTGCTTCTGGAGGAGACTAACCTTGGCAAAGCGGTGCGTGACAAATCCCGCTATCTGCTGTTTATTGCCGATCCGAAGCGGGTGCATGTTGAGCAGGAACAGAAAGAACTGCTCGGGTATCTTCTCAGTATTGCTGAAGGGGAGGGGTTCGTTAACGCGAATGCGGAAAAGCGGGTATTCGATGCTCTTGGTGTGTTGTCGGATATGATTACCGGCAACGATAATCTGAAAAAGGAAGCTCAGTTCCTGCAGTTCAAGATAAAAAATCCCAGGAGTTCTGCAACTTGGGATGCGGTCTCAGTTGGCAAAAATGTTTCGTGATTAATCAAAAAAAGCATTTGAAACACAGAGCAACTGAGCAACTGAGCAAAAAACAAAGAAGAATTCAGGTTAAAACCATAAATAATAACTCACCATTTTGGTTATGCCTGTTGTTGATGTAACTGTTTGATTCCTCTGTTGCTCAGTTGCTCCGTGGTTCATTAACTGCCGATTTTAGGTTAATACTATAGATCCAAAGGACTGACGATTCGCCCGCCGCCAAGCACTTCATCTCCCCGGTAGAAGACCAGTGCCTGCCCCGGCGTAACCGCCTTTTGCGGGTTGTCGAAGCGCACTTCACAGGCGTTGTCTTTCACCAGTCGAACCAGGCAGCCGACCGGCTGGTGGCGATAGCGGATTTTGCAGGTTGCAGCAAACTCTTCCGCTTCCGGCGCGACAATCCAGCTGACGGTTTCGGCCCGCAAACCGGCGGCAAACACCCCCTGCTGTTCTCCCACGATAACCACATTTTGTTCCGCATCAATTGCCGTGACATACAGAGGTTCGCTCCAGGCGATGCCCAGACCTTTGCGCTGGCCAATGGTGTAGCGGTGGGTTCCGTGATGACGGCCGACGGTCTGTCCGTTCATATGGACAATATCACCATCGCTTGCTCCCAGCGATCCGCTTGATTCCAGAAAAGCCACATAATCATCATTGGGAATGAAGCAGACTTCCTGGCTGTCACTTTTTTCCGCCACCGGAAGAGCGAATTCGCGTGCCAGGCGGCGCACTTCGTCCTTGCTTTCGATTGTGCCGAGCGGGAAAATTACCTGCTGCAATTGCGGCTGGGTCAGAGTGTAGAGGAAATATGACTGATCCTTGCGAATATTGTCGGCCGTCCTCAAGTGGCAGGCGCCGTCAGGATCCACTGTTTTTTTGACGTAGTGACCGGTGGCCAGCAGGTCGGCCCCGAGTTCCCGGGCCTTGTCGAGAAGCAACCCGAACTTTATGTAGCGGTTGCAGCGGACACACGGGTTCGGAGTATGTCCGGCCCGGTATTCCTCAATGAAGTCGCCGATTATCAGTCTACTGAAATCCGGAGCAAAATCAGCCACATGATGCGGAATATCAAGATGCCGTGCAACGACTGCGGCATCGTGGACGGCTGAGCCGATGCCGCTGCTGTGAGGCGCAAAAAGGCGCATGGTGATGCCGATCACCGTATGTCCCTGTTGTTTCAGCAGAGCTGCGGTTACCGATGAATCCACTCCTCCGCTCATGGCTACGGCAATTATCATATATCTTCTCCCAGAATAATCCGTAAAGCTTGATTGGCCTGGTGAGCAGCGGCAATGCCTACGCGAGGGGCCATCAGGCCGTTGCCCGGCTTCGCTTCCGACTCACAGTCACCTACCAGAAACAACTTCCGGGAAATCCTGCGCGTCGTAATGCTGTTGTTCGAACCGTATCCGGCCATACCGGAGGCGGCAATGACGGAGGTTTCGGGCATCGCTTCGAGTACCCTGTTCACCAGCATCGCCTTCATTTCGGCGCGGTCGAATGCCTCGACAACGACCGGACAGCCGGCAAAAACGGTCGGAATATTCTCGGGGTTGAGCATCACCCGGTGTGCTTCAACGGTTATGTATGGATTTATTCGTTGCAGGTTTTCAGTTAAAGCATCAACTTTATACCGTCCGATCTGGTCAACGAAGTACTGCTGTCGATTGAGGTTTGACGGTTCCACAACATCAAAGTCAGCAATGACCAGCCTTCCTACTCCTACCCGAGCCAGTGCAACAGCCACTGCCGAACCAAGGCCGCCGACACCGGCAATGCCGACCGCTGACTGTTTCAGGCGCTCGTGTACACCGGGGGTGTGCCGGGCCGCCATCAGAGCTTCCAACTCCTTCTCTGAAGGCACTTCGCCACGACTGATCAGATAAATTTCGTCACCTTCATGAAGTGCGGAGACAATCGGCGCCGGAAATCCGTTCAGGATCAGGACGTCGGCGTTTGGTTTGAAAAGCTCCGCAACTGCTCCCAGCGTCAACCCATCTTTAATAATGGCGGCTATTTCATTGACTCGAACTTTCATGGATTATCCGATCGCCTGCTGGAGGTCGGCAATCAAATCGTCCGGATCTTCGAGGCCGACCGAGAGCCGCACCAGCGTATCGGTGATCCCTTTGCGTTCACGTTCTTCCTTTGGCACCGAGGCGTGTGACATTTTTGCCGGATAGGAGATGATGCTTTCAACACCCCCCAGGCTGACGGCAAAGGCTGCCAGATGCGTATTCTCCAGGAGCCGTTTGGTTGCTTCATAGGAATCGAGTTCAAACGAAAATACCGCTCCCGGCCCATCGGCCTGAGCGTTGTGGATAGCGTAACCGGGATGTTCGGGAAGTCCCGGATAATGAACTGCGGTAACACGGGGATGCTGTTTCAGCCACTCGACGATCTTGAGTGTGTTGTGCTGGCTCTGATCCATTCTGACTTTGAGGGTTTTGACACCGCGCAGCGTCAGGAACGAATCCTGAGGGCCGAGTCCGGTGCCGAAGGCGTTCTGGATGTAGCGGATGCGCTGTCCCAACTCTTTGTCTTTGACCACGGCAAAGCCGCAGAGCACATCGCTGTGCCCGTTGATGAACTTGGTGCCGCTGTGCAGAACGATATCGCAGTCGAGATCCAGCGGACGCTGCAGATAAGGGGTCATAAAAGTATTGTCCACCAGAGTGATAATGCTGTGGCGGCGGGCGATTGCTGCGGCGCCCCGCAGGTCGGTAACCTTCAGAAGCGGGTTGGACGGCGTTTCAAGATATATTCCTTTTGTCTCCGGGCGGATGGCAGCTTCAATAGCCGTCAGATCCGTTGCATCGACAAAAGTGGACGTTATACCCATCCGGCTGAAGATGGTTGACAAGACCCGGTAGGCGCCGCCGTACACATCATCACAGACGACCAGATGGTCGCCGGGGGAGAAGATCATCAGGGTGGTGGAAATAGCTGCCATGCCGGAGGCAAAGGCCAGGCAGCGCGTCCCGTTTTCCAGTACCGCAATCGTATCTTCGAGCGCTTCGCGGGTCGGGTTGTCGCCGCGGGCATAGTCATATTTGCTGAAATGATCGACCGAGGTCTGGCGATAAGTCGATATCTGGTAGATCGGTACGCCGAGTGCTCCGGTTTGCAGATCAACGGTCGGGCCGCCGTGAATCAGTTGTGTAGCGCGTTTCATAATCATCCCTCCAGGGCCTGACGCAGATCTTCGATCAGGTCATCGCAATCTTCAATCCCGACCGAAAGGCGCAGCAGGACGTTATTAATGCCGAGTCTGGCCCGCAGTTCAGGCGGGATGTCGGCGTGAGTCTGCACTTCGGGGAAGGTCATCAGGCTTTCAACTCCTCCGAGGCTTTCGGCAAAAGAGATCAGGTTAGTTTTTAGAAGAATTTGTTCGACCAGCTCGTGCTTGTCAACTTCAAAAGATATCATAGCGCAAAAACCGCGTGACTGACGCTTCATCAGGTCGTGGTCGGGATGACTGTCCAGACCGGGATAATATACTTTTGTTATGCGGGGGTGGGCAGCCAGCCATTCAGCGATTAGCCCGGCATTTTCCTGCTGGCGATCCATACGTATGCCGAGGGTCTTGATGCCCCGAATGGTCAGCCAGGAATCCTGCGGCCCCAGCACAGCACCGACAGAGTTCTGGTGAAAATACACTTTTTCAGCGAGCTGCGGGTCTTTAACGGTAACCAGACCGGAGACGGTATCATTATGTCCGGCCAGATACTTGGTTGCGCTGTAGACGGCAATATCTGCGCCCAGGTCGAGCGGACGGAGCAGATAGGGGGTCAGGAACGTGTTGTCGGCAATCAGCAGCAGGTTGTTTGCTTTGCAAATGGCGGAAACGGCCGTTAGATCAGTAAACTTAAGGAGCGGATTGGTGAGAGTTTCCACAAATACGCCCTTGGTTGATGGTTGTATGGCAGCAGTTACTGCGGCAATGTCGCAGGTATCGACGTATGTGAAAGTAAGGCCGTATTGGGTGAAAATTTTGTCAAACAGGCGGCAGGTGCCGCCGTAGAGGTCTTCCGTTACGATCAGGTGATCCCCGGATGTAAACAGCATCAGCAGATTGGTGATTGCAGCCATCCCCGATGAATAGGCAAAACCGCGTGCCGCGCCATCCAGCCGTGCGATGCCGTCTTCAAGTGCCTGGCGGGTCGGGTTGCATGAGCGACTATAGTCATAGCCGGTGCTTTGGCCGAGTCCAGGGTGTCTGAAGGTGGCGGTCTGGTAGACCGGTACGGTGACCGCTCCGGTACGGGTATCCCATTCGAGTCCGATTTGTACTGCCTGAGTTGCGATGTTCATGATGACCTCCAAAAAATAAATCCCCTTCCGGGGTGCGGAAGAGGATCTATAAATGCGGCGCTCTTCCTTATCTCCCGAAACCGCATGCGATTTCGCTGGAATTGGCACCTTGCCCAAAGGCTGGTTGCCGCGACGTCACAGGGCCAGTCCCTCAGTCGCTCTCGATAAGAATATGTATGTTGAGTTAATTTGTGTGAAAACTTGATTTAAAAATATCAGTTGTACGGTAATTATGTCAATAATAAATTTATCATTACCCCTTGATATACCGGAATCAGGATACGTTTCGCAGTATCCGGCCGAAATGCTTCAATGTTTCTTGCTGAAATCGCGGAAAGATCCTTTGGGGAGAACCGGTTGAGGTCTCTTGGGAGCAGTTGCATCCCAGATAATTTTGGACAGGCCGCGCTCAATTGGAGCCATCGTAATAGCCAGCAGAAAGATTGCCAGAAAAGCCAGGCCGAATATAAGCAGCATACCTGCAGAAACGAGTATAGCTTCAAGAACAACAGGCATAGGCGCCCCCGCGAAATTCAGAAGTATTTATTACACCCTCAAGTATACACGATGCTTATAAAAATGAAAGTGATCATTGCATAAAATTGCAGGATGAATTTGTATACCAGTAAAAAAATAAAGAACAAAAAAACAGTACAATTTTTGATAAAATTGGGGTACTATCCAAAAGTTAATGAATTGATGCAGCACTGTACTGACTAAAAAAATACCAAGGAATTACACCAGTCTGGAGATACCATTGGCAACTACAGAACGAAGCTTTATCGACACCGTATGGGATTTTTTCTGCTCTCTTAAGCTCACCCTGGGGCTGCTTATTTCATTGGCCCTGACCTCTATAATCGGGACGATTCTGCCTCAGGGCGCCCTGAATCCTCAATATGTCGCCTCGATCAGCCAGGCCAAGCTACAGATTTATACCAAACTCGGGTTTTTTGACATGTACCACTCCTGGTGGTTCATTGCCCTGCTGTACGTGTTCAGCCTGAATCTGGTCTGTTGCTCGATCAAGCGGCTGCCGCATGTCTTTAAATTTATCAGCGACCCGACTCTCGTTCTGGGTGAGGGACAGCGCAATTCCTTTTCGTTAAAGAAAGAACTGGCGTTTTCAGGGCCTGTTGAAAAGGGTAAGGAGCGCCTCTCAGAATTTCTGGGGAAAGAATTTTCTGCGCCGGTGGTTACGGAGCATAATGGCGAGTATCATCTTTTTGCACAGAAAACAGCCTGGTGCCGATTGGGTGTGTATGTAGTCCACCTGAGCATTCTGGTGGTTTTTATAGGGGCAATTATCGGTTCTCTGGCCGGCTATAAAGGGTACGTCAACATTGTTGAAGGAACCAGCGTCAATTCCTTTGATGGGAGAAACGGCCAACGGATTCCACTTGGTTTTGATGTCCTCTGCGAAAAATTCAGTGTCGAGTTTTATCCTACCGGTGCTCCCAAGGAATTCAAAAGCATATTGACGGTGCTGGAAAACGGTAAACCGGTTCCCGGATATTCGCAGGTAAAGGTTATCGTCAATGAACCTATGTCTTACAAGGGAATCACGTTCTATCAGTCCAGTTACGGCCCGGCCAGTGAGGGGAGCGAACATTTCATTTCCGTAACCCCGCGAAAAGGGGGGGCACCGGAAAAGTTTACTGTTGCCGAAGGCGCTCTTGGCACCCTTAAGGATGGCACGACTTTCAGGGTATTGGAGGCAACGCAGGAGGTACGGCAGTTTGCTCCAGGGTTCTCCGGTCCCGCTGCTCGCATTGAAGTTACCCGAAAGGGCGCAAAACCACAAACGTACATCGTGTTTAAAAATTATCCCGAAGTCAACGCCCAGAGGGGTGACGATCTGATCTTTGGCTATGATGGAACCAACGCCAAGCAGTTTACCGGTCTACAGGTAGCGAAAGATCCCGGTGTCTGGGTTGTCTGGTTGGGATGTGCGCTGATGGTGATCGGTATTTTCATCGCGTTCTTCATGTCGCACAAGCGGGTCTGGGTGGTTGTATCAAAAGGGCATGCCCGTATGTATGGCAATGCCAGTAAAAATCAGGCAGCATTTCAAATGCAGTTCGAAGATCTTTCAGAAAAGTTCACTGAAATAAAAATCTAACGGAGGTTCCCTCTTTATGACCAGCTCCATGCTTTTTAACGTTACAACATTCACATACCTTATTTCGACGGTCGTTTTCTTTGCGTTCCTTGCCAGCAAGAATAAATCACTCGGCCTGGTTGGTAGTTATGTTGCCTATTTTGGTCTCGCCGTGCAGACGGTAGCCGTAGGTCTGCGCTGGAAAGAGTCCTACGACATGGGTGTCGGGCATGCTCCGATGTCCAACCTGTATGAATCGATTGTTTTCTTTTCCTGGACGATTGTACTGCTGTTTGCCTACATTGATCTTCGCTATAAATACCGGATCATCGGAGCATTCGTCCTCCCGTTTGCGCTGCTCGGTATGGCGTGGGCACAGCTTGGCATGAATACCGGCATTGAGCCGCTTGTGCCGGCACTGCAAAGTAACTGGCTGCTGTATCATGTTATCACTTGCTTCCTCGGCTATGCAGCATTTGCTGTTGCCTGCGGAATTTCAATCATGTACCTGATCAAAACTGCTGCAGAAGGTACCGATTCGTCGGCCACTGCCGGTGGACTGATGTCGATGTTTCCTCCATTGAAAGTGCTGGATGATCTCAACTATCGAGCAATCATGATCGGTTTTCCACTTCTGACACTCGGCATTATTACCGGAGCCGCCTGGGCCAACTATGCCTGGGGCACCTACTGGAGCTGGGACCCTAAAGAAACATGGTCGCTGATTGTCTGGTTTGTCTACGCTGCCTTTCTGCATGCCCGTATCACCAAAGGGTGGGTCGGCAAGCGTGCCGCCTGGCTGTCGGTTATCGGCTTTGCCGCCACGATCTTCTGCTATCTGGGAGTCAATCTGTTCCTCTCCGGTTTGCACAGCTATGGTAAATAAATGATGTAAGCGAAGCGTTCTCGCTTAAATGATATAAAAAGCCCTGTCCACCAAGTTTCTTCGGTAGGCAGGGCTTTTTTTCGCAATTATACTGATGCTAAACTGTTATCGCTGAATCGGGAATCCGTTCCGGTACCACCCGACAATGCCGTCTTTCATATTGAACACATCCTTGTATCCCTGTTGGGAGAGGAAGTCAGCCACAGGTTTTGAACGGGCACCGACGGCACAATAGACCACTACGGGCTTATTCTTTGGCACTTCCCGGATGCGCTGTTCAACTTCGTTGATTGGAATCAGGATCGAACCGGCCAACTTGCCCTGGCTGTATTCCTGGGGGGTGCGAACGTCCAGCAGGAATATATTTTTATTTGCATCAAGCATGGTTTTGGCGTCCCGGGAAGAAATGTCTTTCCCGGCAGCCCAGGCCTGTGCCGTCATTGTTGCTGCCATTACCAGTACAACTGCAACTTTCTTTAACACGTACGACTCCCTTGTATGAATTGTTGTTACACTTCCAGCGAATAGCCAACCATCGCCATCTGAAATTCCTTCGGCAGTTCCCGCGACAGCCGGGCTGATGCGGCAAAACCGGTGCAGTGGCTGGCAGCCAGTTTCTTCACGCCCAAAGTTTTCAGAGCAGCGATGGTCAGGTTGATTTGTTCCGGGCTGCAAAAGCCGAGGTGGGTGCCGCCGATTACGGCATAGATATCGCGTCTGCCGGTCATATACGCAACATGCTCAATAGTGTTTATCAGGCCGGCATGGCAACAGCCCAGGAGAAGGACAAGACCTTTTTCCGTTTCCAGTATCAGCGACTGATCATCCGGCGTTGTATCAATATCCTGACCCGTGCAGTCGCAGTACAGGCCCTGATCTCCTGTTTCAAAACCGGTTACCCGCGGTACTTGACCAGTCAGATATACACCGGCGGCAATCTCCCGGAAATCCTTTGAAAGATCGAACGAAGCTCCGGCAGTTTCCAGTTCTTCCCTGCTGGAAGGAATTCCTATCGGGTAACATTCTCCGGTATCCTTTACCCGAAACCGGGGGCTGAAGGCTGCCGGGTGACTGTAGACCCGCTTTGGACCGCACTCATCAAGCAGCGGCTTCAAACCGCCGGCGTGGTCGTAGTGCCCATGTGAAATCACCACTTGTTCGACGTTTGCCAGATCCTTGTTCATGCGCCGCGCATTGTTCAGCAAGGTCAACCCCTGGCCGGTATCGAACAGCAGCGGCTTACCGCCATTCGGCTCAATGAGCGCAGAAAAACCATGCTCACCAAGTGTGCCGGAGAGTGGACCGACTGAGTTTTCGCACAGGACGGTGATACGGAAGTTCATTTACAGCAGTCGCTCTTCGGGAAGCGCGGCACACCCATTTTTGCAAGAATATTGAACATCGGGCAAAACTGGGTAAATCCGGACTGGAACAGGTTCAGGCCGACGAAGCCGGTGAACCAGAGCCAGTTGGGTGAATGGAAATGTGCCAGCAGCAGCGATATCATCACAAACGAACCTGCCACAATGCGCACGACGCGCTCAATATAGAATTCTTCTTTCATTGTTTTACTCCTCTTTGTTTTAAAAAGTCCTGCTACAAATTTGTTGTAAATCACTACTTTGATGTTTTTATATCCCCCCTCCCCTTGCGGGAGGGGGCTAGGGGGTGGGGGAAGCCGTTGTAATATTGATGTGTTACAATCAGCTTCCCCCACCCCTCAATCCCCTCCCGCAGGGGGAGGGGAGGTTGTTATTGAATCCGCCCCCCCCTTTACAAAAATGGGATTCAGTTGGATTTGCTTGCAAGCATCTCCGCTACTTTTCCCGCTACCTCACCGGTGAGCACCGGGCAGGCGCCCTTATGCGTCTGTCGGATGGTTTTGCAGCAGGTAACGCCGTACTTCTCTTTGAACCATGTGTGCAGCTCTTTTGTCAAATGGGAAGTCTCTTTTTTATCTTCCAGAATAATCCCAAGTGCAACGGTACCTCCGGAAACAGCTCCGCAGATGCACCCTGAATTTGAACCTCCACCAAAACCTGATACGGCGCCGACTATCGATTCGGGGAGCTGTGCGGCAAAACGTCGGCGTATTGTTTCCATCACCGCTTCAGCACAATGATACTTACCCGAACGGTACAATTGCTCGGCTTCTGCCTGGCACTGTTTGCTCAACTCCAATCCTTCCGGTGGTACACTTCTGTTTTTGTTCCAGAACATTATAACTCCTCTGCATTTACTTTCATATGGTGTCGTTCTTTCCAGTTTTGAACCAGATAATAAAGAATCGGTATGGTCACGCGTGACAGGGTGGTTGAAGCGATTTCACCGCACATCATGGCAATCGCCAGGCCCTGGAAAATCGGATCGAAGACGATTACGAAACTACCCACGACTACCGCTGCGCCGGTCAGCAGCATGGGGCGGAAACGAACCGCGCCCGCTTCAATGATCGCCTCGTCCAGGGCCATGCCCTCTTTGCGTTTCATCTCGGCAAAATCGATCAGGATGATTGAGTTTCGCACAATAATCCCCGCCAGAGCAATAAATCCGATCATCGATGTGGCGGTAAAAAACGCGCCGAACAGTGCATGGCCCGGCAGAATGCCGATCAGTGTCAATGGAATGGGGGCCATGATGACAAGAGGGGTGGTAAAGTCTTTAAACCAGGCCACCACCAGGATGTAGATCAGGACCATGACTGCGCCGAATGCGATGCCGAGGTCACGGAATACCTCATAAGTGATGTGCCATTCGCCATCCCATTTCATGCCGATATGTTCTTCGCTCCAGGGTTGACGGGATGCCAATACTTCAATTTTCTGCCCGTCCGGTGTCGCTATTGCATCTATCTCTTTCTGCATTTTCAAAATTGCGTAGACCGGCGCTTCGATCTGACCAGCCACATCAGCCGTTACGTAGACTACGTTCTTGAGATTCTTGCGGTACAGGGTTTTCTCCTCATTCCCTGTGCTGACCCGCACCAGTTGGGAGAGCGGTACATTTCCCTTCGGTCCGGTAACGTACACGGAGGATAGAGCTGAAACGGAACTGCGCTGACCTGCCGGAAGGCGCAGATTGATTGCCACCGCCTCTTTTTCCTTCGGCAGATGCAGCAGTCCGCTGTTTTCCCCTTCCAGGGCGATGCGCAGGGTGCGGGCGACGTCCTCCACGGCGATGCCGGAAAGAGCCGCTTTCTCCTGATCAACGGCAAAGGTCATCTTGGTCTGGTTGTCTTCGCGGTACCAGTCCACATCAACCACACCGGCGGTTTTGGCCAGAATCGCCTTGACCTTGGCGGCAACGCCGGCCCGTGAAGCGTCATCCGGTCCATAGATTTCAGCGACCAGCGTAGCTAAAACCGGAGGGCCGGGCGGGATTTCGGCCACCTTGACCCTGGCGCCGTATTTGTCGGCAATGGCTTTTACCAGTGGTCTGATCCGCTTTGCGATGGCGTGGGACTGATCCTTACGCTCATCCTTGGGCAGCAGATTAACCTGAATGTCCGCCAGGGCGGCACCTTTGCGCAGATAGTAATGCCGCACCAGGCCGTTGAAATTAAACGGGGCGCTGGTGCCGATGTATGCCTGGAAATCGGTAACTTCCGGCACGGTACGCAGCGCGTCGCCCATTTCACGGGTGATGCGGGCGGTCTGCTCCAGCGGAGTGCCGTCCGGGGCGTCAATGATTACCTGCAGTTCGTTTTTGTTATCGAACGGCAGCATTTTGACCGTCACCGCTTTAAAATAGATCAGTGAACAGGAAAGCAGCAGCAGTACTACAACACTCGCCAGGAACCCGTAACGAAGCTTCTTTTCGTGGATCAGGCGCCCCATCCAGAGGCGATAGAATGCTGTCAGTTTTGAATCTTCCGGTGCTTCGTTCGAGTTATGATGCGATTCACCCTTCATGAAGCGGAAGGCAAAATAGGGGGTGACGATGAATGCAATTAGCATGGAAAAGAGCATGGCCATACTGGCACCGACCGGAATCGGTCGCATGTAAGGACCCATAAGACCACCGACGAAACCCATCGGCAGAATGGATGCGATAACGGCAAAAGTTGCCAGCACCGTCGGATTGCCGATCTCGTCCACCGCCTTGATGGCGGCATCGAGCGGTTTCATGATCGTCGTCGTAAAGTAGCGGTGGATGTTCTCAACCACCACAATGGCGTCATCCACCAGAATTCCGATGGAGAAAATCAGGGCAAACAGCGTGATGCGGTTCAACGTGTAGCCGATCAGGTAGAAGATCAGCATCGTCAGCGCCAGCGTGACCGGAATGGCGATGGCCGCCACCGCCCCGGCGCGCCAGCCCATGAACAGGGCGATCAGGATCGTCACCGAGATGGCTGCCAGGAACATGTGAAAGAGCAGTTCGTTGTTTTTCTCACGGGCGGTTTCACCGTAATTGCGGGTGATCGACACCTGGACATCGGAGGGTATGGTTTTGCCTTTCAGCGACTCAACCTTCTTTACGAGATCCTCGGCCACCCAGGTAGCGTTGGCCCCCTTGCGTTTGGCAACGGAGATCGTGACAGCCGGGTAATCGGCCTTCCGGTTGAGCTGGTGGGGCGTCCCGTGCCCCGCCGGGCCGATGCCCATAAAGACATAATCCACCGGCTCGCTGACGGAATCTTCAACACGCGCCACATCCGAAAGATAGACCGGTTTGCCGCCGCTGACGCTAATCACCAGTCGCTTGACGGCATCGGCGGAACTCAGGAAGCCGCCAGTATCAACAAGCATTTCCTTGTTGCCGCTGGCGAAACTGCCCGAGGGGAGTGAAGCATTACCTTTTTGCAGAACGGCAGCCACCTGCAGCGGCGAAAGCCCGTATCCGGCCAGACGGGGGGCATCCAGCGTCACCCGTACCTGCCGGGACAGTCCACCGGTTATGGTTGTTTCAGCGGTATTCTCGCTCTTTTTCAGTTCGTCGGCGACCTCGCGTGCCAGCGTTCTGAGGGTGCCGTGATCGTAGCGCTCCGACCAGAGCGTCAGGGCCAGGATCGGCACATCGTCGATCGACTTAGGTGCCACCAGCGGTTCGGCGGCGCCGGGAGGGAGCAGGGTGCGGTTGCTCATGACCTTGTTGTAGAGCTTGACCAACGATTCTTCCATCGGCTGCCCGACCAGAAAGCGGACGGTAATGATGCCCATACCGGGACGACTCATGGAATAAAGGTATTCGACCCCCTTGATTTCCCACAGTTTGGCCTCGAAGGGCTTGACCACCCGCTCCTGGACTTCCTGCGGCGATGAGCCGGGCATCGGCAGGTAAATATCCACCATCGGCACGACAATCTGCGGTTCTTCTTCGCGTGGAGTCATCTTGACGGCAAAGAGGCCGAGCAGGAGAGATGCTCCGACGATCAGAGGGGTAAGTTTTGAATTGATAAAGGCGCGGGCAATTTTCCCGGCGAAACCGAGTTTTTCCATAGGTTATTCCACCCGTGCCCCTTCGGAGATCTTCTCGACTCCGGCGGCAACGATACGATCACCATCCGATAGGCCGGAAAGGATCTCCATTCGCTCACCCGCTTGTCTGCCGGTCTTGACAATCCTCATGCGGGCGAAGTTGTCTTTGTCCAGAGCCCAGACAGATGTTAAAGCACCATGTTCGACAACGGCACTTTTCGGCACGGTAATGCCGGTTACCGACGACCCGATGCTGATCATACCACGACCGAACTGGCCGGATTTCAAACCTTTCTGATTCAGGGTGATTTTGGCTATATACGTCCGGCTTGCCGGGTCAGCGGTCGGCACGACTTCGGAGATTTTTGCCGCAAAACTGCTGCCAGCGGCATCGAGAGAAACCTGAACCGCCGTACCCGGTTTTACCTTGGTTGCGATGTTTTCCGGGATGGCCAGCTCCAGTTGATAGCTTCCGTCATCCTCGATGGTCATAAGCGGTTGGCCGGGGAACACAGTCGCCCCCAGATCGGCCTGTTTGCTGGCGATTATTCCCGAAATCGGGGCGATGATGCGGGTATAGTCGGACATGGTGGAGGAGGCTTTCGCTCCCTCCTGGGCCTGCTTCAGCCTTGATTCGGCTCGGGCGACTCCCCCCGCAGCAAGATCTTTTTCGGTCTGTTTGATGTCGAATTCCTGGCGGCTGATCGCCTGCTCTTTGAAGAGATTCTGATAGCGGTCAAAGGTTGCGTCTGCCAGCTTTTTTCGGGAAACGGCCTCTTCCAGCCCGCGGCGGGCTTCGTCAATTGCAGCGGTTGCCACGGCTGCCGTGGCCTGATTTTCCTGGGCATCCAACTGTGCCAGCACTTGTCCCTTGCGCACCCGGTCGCCTTCGCGAACGCGAAGAACGTTGATGCTGCCGGGAATACGGGTTGAAACTACCGCGCTGGTGCGTGCCCGCACACTCCCGACTACCTCCAGCATCTCAGGGACGGCTGCGCTCTTCACTGTTTCCAGGGATACGCCCTTGACAATCACTGCCGGTGCCTGCACCGCTTTATCCGCAGCTTCTTTCTTTGAACAGCCGACAGCCGAAAGTACCACTGCCAGCGAGATTGTTACAAAAAGTCCGGAATTCCTCATTTCAGCATCTCCTTCACAAATGTTCCCGTCATATAATGCACCCGCCCGCCTGCTACGGCATATTCTGCCTCGGCTTCCACCAGATCGCTCCTGGCCTGATTAAGGGCCGTCTGGGCATCAAGCAGCTCAACCATCGTTGCCAGCGAATTCTCATAGCGTTTAGCCAGAAGCCTGACGGTTTCTTCGGCATCCTGTACGGAATGCCCGGCAACCTCACGGCGCTTGTCAGCTTCATCGCGCCGGATGTAACTTTCTTTCAGCTGGTATTTGACATCTCTGGTGGAAGATTCAAGCATTTCGCGCGCGGCGGACTGGTTTGAAAGCGCCCGCTTTTGCTCACTATAGCGACGGAACCCGTCAAACAGATTCCATTTGAGCGAAACACCGGCGCTCCAGGCATCGTTGTCGGCAGTGAAAGGCGCATCTTTGGCGTTCAACTGATATGAGGCAAAAGCTCCAACTGTCGGCAGATATTCGCTTCGCGCCAGTTTTCGAGCTGCAGCGGATTTTTCAAGGTCGGTATGAGCCAGTTTGACTTCGGTTCGATTTTCAAGGGCGGTGTTGATCGCCCGGTCGCTCATGGCAGGAACCGCGACAGGGTCAGAGAAACCGGTGATCTCAAGCGTACTGTCATCCGGCAGGCCGATCAGCAGCGCCAGTCTCATCCTGGCAAGCGTCAGACTGTTGCCGGTCGAGATATGCTGTTGTTCAATGGTTGAAAAATGGGTACGGGAGCGAAGTTCATCCGATTTGAGGCCGACTCCGGATGCCGTTCTGACCGTCGCCAGCCGCATGTTTTCCCGTGCGTCGGCTACAGCCTTGTCAGCGGCCTTCAGTCGGGCATCAGCCTTTTGGACTTCAAGGTAGGTTTGGAAAACCTGGAAAGCGATACCTTCCCGGGCCGCTTCCAGTTCCAAACCTGATTTCTGCGCGTCCTTGACCGCGAGTTCCTTCAGCGGAGAGAGGGAAGGAACGAACAGTGGCTGCTGAATCGTCAGAGCGGTTTTGAAATCATGCGCTGCAGCAGGGCTGTTGAGATTGCTGATCTGAAAATCATTGTTGGTGAAACGGCCCTCATCCAGCTTCATCATGAACGTACTGGTGGGGGAGTTGGATGCAACCAGAGCTTCTTCAAAGGCAATAAGCGGAAAATAGCGGGAACTTGCACTCTTGATCCCCTGATCAGCAGCCTCGGATGTAAAACGGGCAGCCTTGATCCGGTTGTTGTTCTCAAGGGCCATGCTCATGGCATCTTTGAGCGACAGTTTTAAAGTCTCGGCATTGGCAGTCGCCACCGAAAACAGCAAAACCGCGTAAGTTATGAATAAGCGCACCATATATCCTCCGCTAATAATATAAAAGTCATTATATATGAAAAACTGAATATGTCAAATTATAAAGTGAAGTTCATAAAGCCGGGTACACTGAATCAATAGTGATACCTGCGGAGTTTTGCAGTTAGTCGAAGAAGTATACCACAGGAGTTACATGGCTGCACTTTACCTTGAATATCAATATGGAAATTATGTTAGACAATCTGGTTAAATATGACCATCATCACAGACATATAAATGTCTCACACACGGCTGGTTCGAATAAGCTTACAGCAAAAAAAATGAGGGGTTTGACGTACGAATTATGAAATTATCTAAACTCAAATATTTCTCTTTGGCACTGCTGGTTCTGATTATCTTCTCTGGTGCAGGCGTCTGGTGGTGCTATGCACATTTAACGAATCTGGTTCAGGCGCGGTTAAAGGATTTTGCCGGGCCGGATATCAGTGTCGGAAAAGTTACCGCCCGCTGGAACCGGGTTGAGCTTACTCAGGTCCGGCTTGCCCGTCATGGGGCTGGTCCATTTGCCAGCCGTTTCTCCGTTGACAGCCTCGTCATTCGTCCCAGCCTTCTGTCACTATTTCGCGGCCGTCTGGAGATCAGCGAAATCGTAGTCGAAAAGCCATATCTGTTGCTTGAAATTACTCCGAACGGTTCATTTGCCAGGATTCTTCCTCCCGGACCGGCTGCACCTGACGGATCTTCATCATCGGCTCTGCCGCTGCTTCTCGGCTCTCTGCGCATACACAACGGAAGCATCGATCTTCTGGACTGGCAGGTCGCCCGTAAAGGCGGAATCGGCGTGAGCAATCCCAAAGAGCACTATCATGTGACGGGGCTGACTAATATTTCCTTCTCGGCCGGTGCTCTCACCATTCCGGTTTCGGAACAGGCAATGCCGGTGCGGCTTGAAGTTACCGGCAAGGGGGGCGGACATCTGCTGGTCGCCGGTGATATTGCGCCAAAGGGCCTCAACGGACATCTCAAGCTTGATTTGAAAGGTTTGAATATCACCCCCTATCGTCCGTATTTTCTGAAAAAAGATGATTTGAACGTTACGGCCGGCAAGCTGTCAGCGGATTGCTCAGCCACTATCAAGAACCGGGTCTTGAATGCCCCCGGTTCACTCCATCTGAGTGGTTTGACTTTCGATCATTCAGGAGCCAAAGGAATGGTTATGGGGGTTCCGGCTATGGCTCTGGTAGCCTTCATGTCGGATAACAAGGATGATCTGGCAGTTCCTTTCTCCGTTAACGGAAGTCTCGACAATCCAAAATTTTCCGTCCACCAGTCACTGGTTGATCAGGTAGCAACGGCGCTCTCGTCTAAATTGGGTATTTCAACGGTTACCACGGTGGGTAAAGGGATTCTGGGGGCGGGTAAAAAAGGGATCAAGGGTTTGTTTGGTATCAAATAAGCGGGATTTTGCAATGGATATGCAGCTGCTTTTGCCATACGGATGCAACAATTATCGACTCACCATTTTTATACATTTTTTCAATTGCAGTACAATCTGAGTTATGAAATTGCAATTCGAACCGGCTTGCCGATTCGGCTCAACATATCTACCAAAGCGTCGATAGTAAACTTGCTTATTTTTTTGTTCACCACGTCTGAAACGCGCGGACGAGAAACTTTCAGAATCTCGGATGCCTCGGCCTGCTTGAGGTGGTTTTCTGCGATCCACTTGGACAATTCTTCCATGAGCTGTTCTTTGAGCATCTTGGTGTCGTTGATGCGTTGCTGCGACTCCGCTTGAAAGCGAGCAGCTTCTGTCGGTTCGAAGCCAAGTTCTAGAAATATATTTGCACCGGGCTTGGTTACGTGCTGGATTTTAGTGTTGATGGTCATTTTTTGTCCCTTCTTTCTCTCACAATGGCTCGGTAACGGGCTTCTGCAATATCCTTATCGTGTTTTGCAGTCGTTTCTGTTTTCTTCTGAAAACAATGCAACACATAGATTGCCTCTTCAAACTTAGCCACATACATCACACGATAAATTCCGGTAGTCTCGCGAATCCGGATTTCTTTTGTTCCTGAACCGACCTCATCGAACGGCTTCCAGTTGTCCGGATCAAGCCCTGCCTGTAACTTACCCAGTTGAAAGCCAGCCTCTTTCCGTGGTTCAGCAGGAAATTCAAGAATATCCTGATAAGCTGTTCCCATCCAGCGAATTTCTTTTTTTGGTTCCATTGACACCTCTGTGTGTATAAAATTTTATACATTGTTGGGGTGCAAATCAAGCAAATTATTTGTAAAGTCACTGGGGTCTTCCATGTTGATAGGTCCTTATTTTAAGTTGGTATCTTAGAAGCTTGCCCCCAGGTTCTCCCTCTGGTTGATCAAATAGCAACGGCGCTCTTATCTAAAATGGGTATTTCAACAGTTTCCACGGTAGGTAAAGGGATTCTGGGGGCAGGTAAAAAGGGATCAAGGGTTTGTTTGGTATCAAGTAAGAATGCGGGATTTTGAAATTGATATGTAGATGCTTTCGCCATACGAATGCATTATTCCTGCAGATGAGTATATTGTTTTAGTTTGGATATTTCCCGGTTGACTCATATAAACATATTGTTTATGGTAGCAATATAATCACTTCATTTGCAAACAAAGAGACAGAGAAAATTTTCAGGGGCGAGCGTTCACGTCTTTTGCCCCCAGATATTCAGAAACGGGCTTTGATGCGGCTTGACCGGATAAATTCAGCGGTTACGGTTGAGGATGTGAAGTTTCCGCCGTCTCACCATCTGGAGCGGTTGTCAGGCAACCGGGAGGGGCAGTGGAGTATCAGAATTAATGACCAGTGGCGGGTGTGCTTCGGTTTCAGCAACGGGGTCGCTCATGACGTTGAAATTGTCGATTACCATTAGAGGAGAAGATTATGTATCCGATACATCCAGGTGAACACCTGAAAGAAATACTTGATGAACTTGGCCTGTCCCAGAATGCCTTTGCGATTCTGATCGGTGTGTCCGCTATGCGTATTTCTCATGTAGTGAAGGGGAAAAGACCTGTTACTGCGGAGCTGGCCGTGTTGTTCGGAAAGGCATTCGGCCAGACACCGCTGTTCTGGATGAATCTTCAGGCCGGCTATGATTTGAAGTTGGCAGAAAAGTCGCTGGCAGAGCGGGTAAAGCAGGTCCGGCCGCTCGATCTGGCGGCGTAGGGAGGGTAATTTGAAACAGGCAGGAAGATTGAAGAAAAGGTAGTTTTATATACTGCATCCGGAATTCGCCCGAATAATTCCGCGACAACTGAATGAAGAGGACCAACCATGGTAAAGGCAGATTACGAGGCAGTGAAAAACCATAACTACGTCAGCAATCGGGAATTTGTCTGCGGACTCGTCGAGGTGATCGACAATCGGGTTAAGCTCAACGTAAACAGTGAATTCCTCACAATATCAGAATCAGGTTTCACTGGCATTATTCCGCTTGATACCTGGGACGAGGCCGCGAGCATCGACAAAATGAGGGCCGCAGCCGAGTATTTCGCTGAATTGGCACAAGACCTCCGGCAGGCCACAAAGTTGTATCAATCCCGGAAACCCGGGACAGTCACGCCGGTCGAAGCCGAGGCCAGGCCCAGAAATCAACATGAGCAGGCGGAACACCTCGCAAAGATACATTCCATACTGGAACAATTGCCCGAAGAAGAGAAAGCAATCTATCAGAGGTTTGGCTTTGGCGAACGCGCAAGAATGTACAAAATGGTAGACTACGAGACGGACCCTGTCAAAATGCAAGCGAAAATTTGCACAATGATAAAAGTCATTTCCGAGGGGAGTAAGCAATAGTGTCAGGTTCTCACCCAGATTGGGAAATGGGGATAGGCTGCTTTTTGAGAGCAGGCTCGGAAAAGTTGCATGTCCCCTTTAAATCCCCCAAAACAACAGCACTTTGGTTCCCATACAATCCCGAAAAGTGTGTTCTTAGGCTTAATATCACACAGAAAGATCAGCCCTTGACATAATATTGGACTAATATCTGAGGCCACAACTAGGATGAAGTTCCGGCCTAAATCCGCTGGTGATCTCCCAAACCGGTGAACATAGAAGGAATCAGATTCATGAACCCAAAAGAGACAGCCTACCGGCAACTTGCCGAGAAACGGAAGTCGTTTCAATTCGAGCAGCTACTGAATCCATCTGAGATAGAAGAAGGAAAGTACGACTGTAATCATGTGGAGATGTGGGCGAGGTGGATGGGTAACCTGGACGCAAAAGTCATGCTGATCGGAAAAGATTTTGGTGGAAAAGCCTTTTTTCTACGCTTTCAAGGCGGCTGCGATCCCCAAAGCACCACAAATTTGAATCTGATTCGTCTGTTTGCAACACTTGGAATTGATATAGGCACCCCAGACAAACCCAACCGCTCCGCTCCTGTTTTCTTCACAAATTCGGTTTTTGGTATCATAGATTCATCTGCGAAGGGAGGCAACGTTATCTCCCTAAAAACGCAGAAGGAGAACGCCTTAGTATTCCTCCGGCAGCTCATCGACATAGTCGATCCACAAATAATTATAGCGATGGGGAAAGAAGCCTATAGAGGTACATGCTTAGCGCTTGGAATGGATGGGCACCGGACTCTAAGAAGGTCACTCGATAACAGCCCTATGAAGTCAACTGACGGGAGACTTGTCTTCCCTGTATTTCACTGTGGTGGTCTCGGGCTTGTCAACCGGTCACTTAAATGTCAGGAATCTGACTGGCTTAGCATCAAATCGTATCTCTAAGGAGATAAACGGAAGGGTGGAAAAGGATGATTCAGGAAAATTGTGAGAAAAAAGGGTTCGTTTATATTTTAATCAATCCTGCATTCACTGGCTTTGTAAAAGTTGGAAAGACCATAAAAGAGCCCGAAGTGCGAGCACGGGAGTTATCATCCGGATCTGGTGTGCCGGCACCTTATGCCGTGGCATGGGACGCATTGGTTACAGACTGCGATCAAGTCGAAAAGCTTATTCATCACCAACTTGCGCATGCCAGGTCACGCAAAGACAGAGAATTCTTTGCAATCCCATTAAAAAACGCAATATCTATTGCCTCAAGCGTCGTTGCACCGTTCGCCTGCGAACGAGATGTAGCCTTATCAGACGACACCGTCACCCCCAGAGAACTAAACCCGGTAACGATTTCACTCCCAAGAAAGAACAGGCCAAGAATGATACAAGAGGAACTGATTGAAGTAGCCGAAGATTATCAAGGGAAATACGCTCAAGAGCCACCAGATGGCCCCCATAAGACAATACCGCGATATGAGTATGAACTTCTTATTGCAGATCCATACAAATATACAGAAAGAGAACTGTTCGAACAAGTTCATGTAGTTCAGCGAAACAGACCTCACCTCAAGATTGATTCCTACAATATTAAGCGTTCTCCTTTAGTCCAATCATTTGGATGGGGCATACATAGAAATCCAGAAGGAAAGCTCGCATTAGTGGCTCTTGAATCTAATCGCTATAAAGAGCTACAAGGTTCCAAATCCGTTACGTGCACAAAGTCATACCGTAAGAACAAAGCATAATCAGCGACAAAGCCGCCCAAAGGAGGCGTCTAAAACTGTTTTACGTCCCGTATGACTTATATTGTCGCATTCCTGTGATAGGATAAAGATGGCGCGAATTATCTTCAAGTCAGAGAGAACTATGCAAAGTTCGAATACGATTCCAGAACATTTGAAACAATTTCAAATCGAATTAGCTCCTCTCATAAGAAAGATAAGAGAGACATTATCTCTTAGTCCAAATTGCAATGGTCAGAAGTTAGATAATATTGGCCAAGTTCATATGTTGATGAACGACACCCATATGAGCCAGCTGGTGGCAAGTATAAATGTTCTTGCTACAAATGTAATTGCTGAGTCCTTAGTAACTCCTGAGACAATGATAAACAGTATGGAAGATTTGAGATATGCATTGCCTATCTTGCAGGATACACTGAACTTTGCAACCGGAGTTTTCCCGATGGTTACGAAGAAGGTCATGGATTAACCCTGGCGGTATATAAAAAACCGTTAGAACAAATTTTTGAACTGTTTGAAAATATTATTAAGTCCATAAGCCTCTATGGTACTGCGCAGGGCTCATCAACCAGTAATAATATATACGTGACGCTGAACAATGATACAGAAGTTGCGAGGCATACTGAATGGGCCAATAGAGTCCTGGGTAATCTTGAAATTCGCAAAGTTAATGATCCAGAACCTAGACTTTCAAAAACACTGCTTTTATCCTCAATCTTAGCCTTTGGTCTGTTTGGGCAGCGTAAACGGTAGTTTTCGAAATAAAAGACAAAAGCTGACTCATAGAGAAGGACGAATGAACCGGTCAGATTTAATTGACGCGCTGGCAGCAAAACAGAAATCACGAATTGACCCCCGGTGACACGGTGACACCCATATTTCAAGACTTGACCCTGGTGACCCGGTGACACGACAGGAACTGATGAAAGGGACGCTGTTATTTATTTATTTATCTAGTTCGCCCAATATATAAATAGATAAGTTCGTCCACCTTGCTCCACAACAACCGGCAAACTGCCGATATACCAACCAGCTAGAACCGGAGGTGTAACGCCTCAGTCGGAATTGGACTTTCAGGCCGCTTGATCTAATGGTAAGTAAGTTTCCCCTGAATGCCTGATTTCAGAATAAGCTTGCTGTCGTTTTTGTTTTCTCAGTTCTCTGG
>JANXZX010000234.1 GCA_025355325.1 Geobacteraceae bacterium | reverse complement strand
CCGAAGGTCACCGGTTCAGCGTGGATGCCGTGTGAGCGCCCCATGCATACCGTATCCTTGTGTTCCAGGGCCCGTACCTTAAGCGACTCCAACAGCATATCCAGGTCGGCCAGCAATTCATCGGCCGCCTGAACCATCTGCACTGACAGGCAGGTATCGAGCACATCCGACGAGGTCATCCCCTGATGGATAAAACGTGCCTCGGGTCCGACAAATTCTGATACGGATGTCAGGAAAGCAATAACATCGTGCTTAACCTCAGCCTCGATGGCATCGATGCGTTCAATATTGAAGTTACCCTTCGCACGGATAACCGGTACGACCTCTTTGGGAATGACTCCCAGTTCTGCCTGGGCTTCACACGCCAGAGTCTCAATTTCAAGCCAGATGCGGAAACGGTTTTCCGGTTCCCATATTTTTGCCATGTCGGCGCGGGTATAACGTGGGATCATTGTTCAGAACTCCTCTTTTTTTTGTAGGTCTTGCTATAGTTCCATAACTGCACTGGCGTGATACTGATCGCCAATTACGATGCGCGGCGCACAGATATTCTGGTCACTCAAAAAAGCCCGGGTGGTGCGAACAACATGTTCCGGATGGTTGTTCACCTCTGACAGATGCGCCATTACCAAGGCTTCCAACCCTTCATGGGCAAGTTCATGCAGCAATTCCAGCGACTCCTCATTGGAGATGTGGCCATGACGGGATTTAATGCGCTGCTTCAGCTCCCACGGATATGGGCCGTTCATCAACATATCTACGTCGTGGTTCGACTCCAGATTGAGAAAGCGGCAACCACGCAGTTTTTCAGTTACGAGGCGCGTAACAATGCCGAGGTCGGTAACGGAAGCTGCACGCCCTTCACAAGAATCAATAACAAAGCCGACCGGATCGCAGCTGTCATGGGTAATCGGGACCGGATCTATCTGTACATCCCTGAAAACCAGGGCAGAACCGGATTCAAATTCGCACACCCGTGTCTTCTTGAAATATTTATCGGCTTTGGCATGAACCAGATGGCTGACAAAAACCGGCACATTAAACTTGCGGGCAAATGAACCGGCACTCCTGATGTGGTCAATATGTTCATGCGTCACCAGCACCGCGTTGATACGGGAGGGATCGATACCGACAGCTTCACTTCGCAGCAGCGTCTCTCGCAGAGACAGGCCGACATCAATCAGGACACGGGTATCCCCGGTTTCAAGATAGAGACAGTTACCCTTGCTGCCGCTCGCCAGCGAACAGATTTTCACTCAGACTCCAGGATGTTCGGATTAAAGATACGTCGACAGAAAAAAACGAAATTTAAGAAGAAATTCAGCAGGTTAAATTCAAGAAACAATAAATGCGGGCGAAACACAATCAAGCAACACTTATACACTGAAAACGGCAACATTTTCAAGGTTTATCGTCGCGAAACAGGAAACCGAAAATCAGATTTCGGAGATATCCGCCCCCGTTATCTCAACGTCAGGCCAACTCTCATAGATCCAGTTTTCAACACGCTCCAATACACTTCGCGCCATCAGTTTATCCGGACTGACGGTAACGAACCCAAGTTCCGCGACCGAGGCATTGTCCTGCCGGTCTACCTCGGCGCACGCCACATTGAAACGGTTTCTGACGCGCCCGAGGATGCTCTTGACGATGCCGCGTTTTTCTTTGAGTGAACGCGACGGCAGTGAGAGGTGAATTTCGAGACAGTAGATAAACATCGTCTTGGAACGCTATAAATAGTTTTATTTTATTTTAGTAGAGCGGCTTCCACCGTTGTCGATGATTGTTTTTCCTTCTATTTTACCTTCAACAACCTCTCCAGAGTTCAGCGTAAGAATAAGACGTTTGCCATCTATAGAATATTTACCATTTGCAGTTAAAGCTCCTTGTTGAACAACAAATGTTCCATCATTTTTAAGCTCAGTGTAGTCTTTGGTATTTTTCTCATCAACGTACTTTCCCACGCTACCTGAACCACTATTACAACCCAAGATTACAAATGCGCTCAACAAACTAAAAAATCTTACGGAATGACGAAACATTTTTGTTACAGTTTTTCCATTCATTGAAGCTCCCTTTACCACGGTACGTGGAATTGTAGAATTATGACTGCACTAAATACAGGTAGTCATTTGTTGTAAACAGAACGCATGCAAACTTAAAATTCACAATGCCGTGGCGTGCGCGGAAACGGAATGACGTCGCGAATATTCTCCATGCCGGTGAGATACATAACGAGCCGCTCAAAACCGAGCCCGAAACCGGCATGAGGACAACTCCCCCAGCGACGACTGTCTAAATACCACCAAAGCGGCTCCCGGGCAATCCCCATTTCTACCATGCGTGATTCAAGACGATCCAGGCGTTCTTCACGCTGGCTACCGCCGATGATTTCACCAACCTTCGGCACCAACAGGTCCATGGCGGCCACGGTGCGGCCGTCATCATTCTGCTTCATATAAAAAGCCTTGATATCTTTCGGATAATTTAGAATAAAAGTCGGCCCACCGACGATCTGCTCGGTAATATAGCGTTCATGCTCCGTCTGCAAATCGAGCCCCCATTCCACCGGGAAGGCAAATGTGGCACCCGAGCGCTGTAGACGCTCAATCGCCTCGGTATATTCCATCCGGGCAAAATCGGCATTCGCAACCTTGGCAATACGCTCGACAAGCCCGTTTTCGATATGTTTATCGAAAAACGCCATATCGTCAGCACACTCTTCGAGAGCAAACCGGCACAGATACCTGACAAATTTCTCCGCGAGATCAGCATCGTCAGCAAGGGTGGCAAACGCCATCTCCGGCTCGATCATCCAGAACTCTGACGCGTGCCGCGCCGTATTGGAGTTCTCTGCGCGGAACGTCGGACCGAATGTATATATATCTCCAAATGCCAACGCAAACAACTCTCCCTCTAACTGTCCGCTAACGGTCAATCCGGTTTTCTGACCAAAAAAATCCTGGTTGAAATCCGGCTGTCCATCAATCCGGGGAGGTTCTGAGGCATCGAGCGTACTGACACGAAACAGTTCTCCGGCGCCTTCACAGTCGCTGGCAGTAATGATCGGCGTATGAACATACAAAAAGTTGTTATCGGAAAAGAAACGGTGAATCGCCTGGGCCAGCCGGGACCTGAGACGATATACCGCTCCGAAGGTGTTCGTGCGGGGTCGCAGATGTGAAATAGTGCGCAGGTATTCAAATGTATGACGCTTCTTCTGAAGCGGATAGGAAGCATCAGAGCCTCCGATTATTTCAACTGACTGTGCCGCCAGCTCCCATTTTTGGCCTGATGCCGGAGATTCAACCAGTGTCCCTGATACGGTGAGCGCGGCTCCGGTACCGATTCGACAGATATCGTTGAAATTTGGCAGTGCGAATTCGACGACCACCTGAATGCCATCAAGTGTTGAACCATCGTTGAGAACAATAAAACAGATCTCTTTTGCTGACCTGACCGACCGCACCCATCCTGAAAAAGAACAGGGTGCCGACCCAGCACCCTTCTCAAGAATTTCTTTGATTCGCGTTCTCATTGACGACGCCCCCCGCATTTGTCATGCATACATCTTGAAAAGCTGAAGAACCAGCAGCGTAATCCCGGCGCCAAAGCAGGCGCCAATGATAATTTCGCGCATTGAATGAATCTTCATCAGCAACCGGGAATGACTTACCATAGTTGCCAGGACAAGTGAAAGCAGAGAAATAAGTGGATCATGGGTATTAAGCGATACCGCCGTGGCAATTGAAAACGCGACAGCGGCATGACCGCTCGGAATTCCGCCGTGAAGTGGGCTGCCGGTACCGGTGGCACTCTTTACGATGATGACAACAATAACTACTATCAGCACCGAAACGACGGTACCCATATCTGATGCAGTGCCAAACATAGCGAGAACCTCTCCGTAGCGCGGTAAAATGTATTTTGCCAGAATCAGGTACCCCATGATAGCAGCGCCACAGGCAGTTATTAACACGGCACCGGCTGCCGTATCCTTCGCAATTTTTGCCAGCGGGTGAAAGCCGGGGGAAACAAGATCTACAACTGCCTCTATCGCAGTATTAAACATTTCGGCACACAAAACGGACAGAATTGACAGCGCCAGCAGCGCAAATTCCATCGGGGTGACCTTCAGAAAAAGAACCGCCAGCAAGACGCCAATAGCCGCAATGAAATGGATGCGCAAATGCTTTTCAGTGCGCGCGGCATGCAGGATTCCTTCAACAGCGCAGTTGGCGGAATCTATAAACCGGTTGGGTTTAACAACCCTTCCTTCTTCAGGATTTTGAATAGCTGCTGCTCCTTCTGTTGCATTTTATGGGCTTCCGCCTCGCCACTCCGTTCGTGATCATAACCGCACAGATGCAAAATTCCGTGCAACAGCAGAAACGACAGTCGCTCGAAGAACAGCATTCCGCCCTCTCCAGCCTCTTGTGCCGCAGTATCTGCAGAAATTATCACATCTCCCAGAGCATGTGGATTCACCCCCCCGCAGTCGCCCTCCTGCAACGAGAATGAAATCACGTTGGTCGGGCGATCTTTGGCAAGATACTCCCGATTAATAATACGCATTGAGCGGTCACCAA
This sequence comes from Geobacteraceae bacterium, assembly GCA_025355325.1. Classification (GTDB taxonomy): domain Bacteria; phylum Desulfobacterota; class Desulfuromonadia; order Geobacterales; family Pseudopelobacteraceae; genus JACRCG01. Next base: position 11,298 of record JANXZX010000234.1, on the reverse strand, counting down.
CAATCGAGACCGAAAGTTCAGTCCCCTCAGGACATCCCAAGGCGCTTAAGATTTTCACCGCTACTTTTTTTAGATCCTGACTCTTGAAGCGCTGGCGTCTCTGACGATTGTTCAACAGTACTATCATGCGAAACTACTCCCTGGTCGGTTTTTGCATGGTCACGGACTTCCGTCTTTTTTGATCGGTCCCCGGTTTTATAGGCTGGTTCAGGATAATCAATGCGGTGATGAAAGATGCCATTCAGAATTCCGGTAAAACTCTTAGCTATTTCGTGCAGATTTTTAAGGGTCAGCTCGCATTCATCCAGCTGTCCATCGATAAATACATTATTTATCAGCTTTTGAACCAATCCCTGAATCCGGTCTGACGTCGGATTTACAAGCGTACGGGAAGCCGCTTCAACACAGTCGGCCAACATGACTATACCCGCTTCACGAGTTTGCGGTTTGGGGCCGGGATAGCGAAAATCCTTTTCTTCAACAATCTGACCTGATGTTGCCTGGCTTCTGGCACGCTCATAAAAAAACTTGATCAGCCCGGTACCGTGATGTTGGCGAATGATATCAATTATGGGCTGTCCCAACCGGTGCTCCCTGGCCAGTTCGGCGCCTTCCTTGATGTGTGAAATGAGGATCAGAGCACTCATGCTGGGTGTGAGCTTGTCGTGCCGGTTTTCTTCTCCGGCCTGATTTTCAATAAAATAGAGCGGCTTGGTGGCTTTACCGATATCGTGATAATATGCGGAAACCCTTGCCAACAGAGGATTTGCGCCAATTGATTCTGCAGCCGCTTCCACAAGATTGCCCACAACTACACTGTGGTGATAGGTGCCGGGAGCTTTGACCATCAACTCTCGAAGCACCGGTGAGTTGAGGTTTGCCAGTTCCAACAGTTTGATATCGGTCGTGTACTGAAAAAGTGTTTCCATAAGCGGAATAAAGCCTGATACGAGTCCGGCACAGATAAATCCGCTAAACAGAGCAAAGAAAGCAACATACAGCGTCTGCGTCGTGAATATGGCATTATTGAACGTCTGGAACGACAGAGCCAGAGCCAGGTTTACAACTGAAACCTTCATGCCGGCAGCATACACCGTACCCCGACTGGTGCAGTGACGAACGCCATGGGCACCGACAATACTTCCCAACAGCGAATAGATCACCACCAGCATATTATTCTCAAACATGATGCCGAGCAGCGGGGCCAGAATAGCGCAATAAACCAGTGCAACTTCGGAATTGATAAAAATCCGGACAATCATTGCTCCGGCGGCAAACGGAAACAGATAGAAATAACTTGATGCATCGACGGAAGGAAACACCGGTCCGATGTTATGAGTGATCTGGAGGGCGGTCTTGAAACAGATGAAGCTAATGGAGATCAGAAGTGAAATAATCAGGACATCTTTGTTGGATGGATTGAATTTTCGAATATTCTTACAGGCAAACCGATAGGGGAAATAAAACAGCACGATGATCAGAGCAAAGGTTCCAAGCGCAGTAAAAAAACGACTGCCGCTGCGCTTACCACCAAACATAACCTCAAGTTTGTGGGATTGTTCGGGGGTTATCCGTTCACCGATCCGGACAACCATTTCACCCTTTTGCAGCTTAAAGAGAACCGGACGCACCGTTTCCATGATTTGGTGGGAACGTACCTCCGATGCCTCTCGATTATAGAAGAGGTTTGGAAGCAGAATTCTGACCAGTACCGCAGAAATATGGACATTATCGGAAGGCGCTCCCATTCCCTTATAACTCCAGGCACTGACAAGGCGACGAGCATCACCGATCTCGGTAACACTTGCAGAGTAGTCGCCACCCCCGATAGGATGACCATTGTTATCAGATATCTCCAGTCCGCGGCGGGTGTCTGTCTGGAAGACCTTCCCGTCAAGAACTATTTTGCGTTGATACAGCTCATTCAGTAATTCGCCGGCACTTGACAGAAAAACTTTGTCAGATTTAATCCTGGTAAACGCCTGAATCTCTGCTTCACTCAGGTCAGTATCTATTAACGGTGTCAGCAGTTCACGCCACTGCGAAACTGATTTTTCCTGCTTTGCATCGCGACCGGCGCGGATGGCTGCAAGTACCTGCCGCAGCTTGTCTATCAAAACACCCGGCACCTGATCATTAAGATTATAAACAACGGGCGAATTGTTGCCGGCATCCTTGCGGCGCTGTTCGGTCAATGCTTTGTCTTCGACGAGCAGATCCTGAGTAACGCGAATATCGGAAGTGGCAATATCTCCAACTTTATAGGCAAACGTCGAAATATGCTGGTTGGGTAGTATGGCAAATGTGAGCAGTAAGGCCGTAGAGACGAGAAGAATAAACCGGTTGCGACGAGCAGTTTCAGGATTGGAGAATTTCTTGATCATGGAATCAAGCAGATTCGATCCAAACTGGCTTAGGTATGTCAGTGTATGTTGTTCCTGATTATTGCCGGATTGTTCAGACATAAATTTTTACGCCATGAGATCGATGGATTTCAGCTATTTAACCACAAGTTTTGAATTCTAGTCTGAATACAATTATGTGTCAACAAAACTGCGCTACAACCATTTTTCAGCTATACTTGCAATGTGAAAATAAAAATAGTACTTAGATTCCATCCGGAAACTCCGGATGAGAAACTGTTGGTTTCCGTATCGCACAGAGTATCATGAACAATTCTGTTGTCAGTGCAGTTGAATAGGTTCTCAGCTGGAAGGAACAATTGCATGTTGCAAACAAAAACACGACCGGCCGGGCCTTTCAAAATCAAGACTATCCGCAGGAAAACGAATTCGGAGTGTTCCCCATCCTCTTCATGCTGTTCAGAGGAATCAAGTCCTGGAGCCGACAAACCACCCTGCTGCGGCCCTCCGACCTCCAAAGGGGGCGGGGTCATCACCGACAAGGTTCCCGGTTTCATCGAGTGGCTGAACACCCCGATCGGCCGAATCCCGCGAATCGATACGAAACTCGGCTTCGCCGACCATCTTGGAGCATGCAAGGCTCGCTGGGCCCTTGGGCGGATGGATTTCATCGTCCCGTCAGGACTCTATGCCCTTGGACACCCGACAGCAACAGATCCGGTGCTGGTAACTGCAAACTACAAAATGAGTTACGACAGAGTCCGCAGGGAGCTGTCAGGCCGCAATGTCTGGCTGCTGGTACTGGAAACATTTGGTGTCAATGTCTGGTGCGCGGCCGGCAAGGGAACGTTCGGCACCGGCGAACTGGTTCGCCAGATCAAGGCTACCGGTCTTACCGAAATTGTCAGCCATCGCCGCCTGATCCTGCCGATTCTGGGTGCTCCGGGCGTGTCCGCCCATGAAGTGGCAAGACGCACCGGATTCAAAGTTGACTATGCCGCCATCCGGGCCGCCGACCTGCTCACGTATCTGGATCACGGCATGGTCACCACCCCGGAGATGCGGCAGGTGACCTTTAATTTCTATGATCGTTTGGTGCTGATTCCGGTAGAGCTCGTTATGGCCATGAAATCAGTTGCCATAGTCGGGTTAGTGACACTGCTGACATTATCCGCCCTGAGCAACGTTACTGCCGGTATTACCGGCTTCTGTGCCTACATTGGAGCGGCAGTCTGCGGAATCGCCCTCGGCCCTCTCCTCCTTCCCTGGCTTCCGGGCCGCAGCTTTGCCGTCAAGGGGGCTTTCACAGGCCTTCTCTGGTGCGGCCTCTTTTATGTTGTGGCTGGCGGCACCGCCTGGAATGGCGCCATCACAGCCGCTTTCTTCATCGCCCTTCCGGCGATCAGTTCGTTCCATACGCTTAATTTCACCGGCTGTTCAACCTATACCTCCCGCTCGGGTGTCAAGAAGGAGATGCGTATTGCCCTGCCGGTCATGGGAAGCTCGCTTGTTATCAGCCTGATCTTGCTGCTGGCGGGAAGGTTTCTGTAAAATTATGAAGGGGATGGTATGAAAGGATTTCGCTATCTGAAAAACGTCGTCACGCTGAAACTTGACCAACCGGCCTGTATCGGCTGCGGACGCTGTCTGGAAGTCTGTCCGCACCAGGTGTTTGAACTGGCCGGGAAAATGGCCTCAATCCGTGACCGTGATGCCTGCGTGGAGTGCGGTGCCTGCGCCTTGAACTGCCCGGTCAAGGCAATCTCAGTCGAATCCGGAGTCGGCTGTGCCTCAGGGATGATCAACGAATGGCTCCGTGAACGAAACCTTCGCGCTCCCGGAGGGAGCTGTTGTTCTTAATATTTTATTTCATATAAGACATCTCTGATAGGACACTGTTTTATCTTATTTTAGTAACGATAATTATATTTGACAAAAAATCATACTTATGTAAATAATAGTTTATATTATGGACATTAAAAGAACCACTATAATGTACCCCTCCTCCGCAAAAGAACTTGAGGAGCTGGGCCAACGTCTCAGGGACGCCAGGCTACGACGACGTTTTTCTATGGAGACTGTCTGTACCAGGGCTGACATTTCGCGGCCGACACTCTATAAGGTCGAAAACGGGGAACCTTCGGTAGCGATTGGGATTTACGTACAGGTGCTGCGGGTTCTTGGACTGACTGGAGATCTTGCGTTGGTCGCCAAGGAAGATGCTCTAGGCCGCCGCCTTCAGGATGAATCTCTCCCTTTGCGTAAGCGCGCCCCAAAGCGCATCGTTACCAGCGGAAATATCAATGGCTAGAGCAGCAAACGAAAAGATCTGGGTGTGGCTTGACGACCCGGCCTTCGGCCCACTACAGCACATCGGTACGCTCTCCCGAGGTGATCGCGGTAGTGTACGATTTGCCTACAATAAGACTTGGCTCCTGCACGCTCATACCTTTCTCCTTGATCCGGAATTGGATATCATGCCCGGTGAATTTTTCCCTGCGAATTCCAACTTTGGTGTGTTCATGGATTCGTGCCCTGACCGATGGGGACAGGTACTGATGCAGAGAAGAGATGTGGTCGAAGCCAGAGAGGAAGGCCGAACGCCTCGAACACTGGGACCATGGGAATTTCTGCTCGGGGTACAGGACTGCACACGAATGGGGGCACTGCGTTTCAGCCATCCGGATGAGCAAGACTTTCTGGCAAACGAGTCTTTAGCAGCACCGCCAATCGCCAAGATCGATGAACTACAGGCAATCGCCTTCGAATTGACCAAGAAAAAGCAGGACGATCTTAGCAAGATTAAGGAATGGTTGAAAGTGCTTGTCGCTCCTGGCTCGTCTCTTGGCGGAGCCCGTCCTAAGGCCAACGTGGTTGATGATGAAGGAAGTCTCTGGATCGCCAAGTTCCCATCGTCCGACGATAGCCTTGATGTGGCGGTTTGGGAAAAGCTCGTGCACGATATGGCGAAGGCGTGCGGAATTACTGTGCCGGAATCCCGTCTTATACAAATTGGCACGGGATATCACACTTTCATGGTCAAGCGGTTTGATCGTGTCGGTACTACCCGGCGTTTCTTTGCATCAGCCATGACAATGCTCAAACATTTCGACAATGAAGACGCCAGCTATATTGAATTGGCTGAGTTCATCGCAACTTACGGACAGCAAGAGCATATTGCCGCCGACCTCAAAGAATTATTCACCCGGATCGTTTTCAACGTGGCCGTGGCTAACCGTGACGATCATCTTCGCAACCATGGTTTTATGCGTTCCCCTGCCGGCTGGCGTTTGGCACCGGCTTTCGATATGAACCCCTCTTTCAAGAAGAATGAACATGCCTTGTCCCTGAATTTTTATGACCGTCTGCCGGATCTGGAAGTTGTAATATCAACTGCAGAGTACTACAGGCTGGACACAGGCCATGCGCGGGAAATTGTGGCGATGGTGTGCGAAATAGTAAGCAAATGGGAAGTCCGCGCCAGGAAGCTGGGATTAACGGCAAGGGACCGTGCGGAGGCAGAGTACCTGTTTATCTGTGAACCATAGATCCGCCTAAAATACCCAAAACTACCCTAAACTTCTAGTGATGCGGTAATGTTTAGGCTGCAATTGGAACAATAGTCGTCCGGATATCAACATGCAGAGCTTTCTTGATTGCGACAAGAATCGATGAAAGATTTGCCAGGGTTGGATTACCTGAAATGGACAGCATCCTATGAAGGCTCTTGCTTGGTTTATGTAGTTCTTCGGCAAGTGTCTCGAAACCTACTGTTGCGTTAACAAGGTCACGTAACACTAGCTTTGCCGTATCGGGTTCGCCATTAAGCATGAGAGTAAGGGCCTCATCAAGAAGTGCCTGGGCAAAAGCAGGGTCGTTTTTTACACGTGCAATAATTGTTTCTTTAAAGTTTCTGGTAAGTGCCATGATTTACTTTCCCTTTCGCCGTTTGTAACTTTCCCATAATTGAATAGCTCGGTCGATATCTTTTTGTTGGTGCTTTTTGGTTCCGCCGCCTAATAGCATGATTATCGTTAGCCCGTCTTGTGCAAGGTAGATTCGATATCCCGGCCCCCAGTCAATCTTGAACTCGCCAATACCGCTGAACCATTTGACCGAAGAAAGATTGCCTTGTTCCATTCGAAGTTTAGCAACAGTAATCTTTGCGGCTGCAAGAGGGTCGAGAGCGTTGAACCAATCCGCATATGGACTGCTGCCATCTTCCAGCAATATTTCAACCAAGGTATAGGGCATGGCTATATAGTACCTTATAAGTTACTATATAGCAAGTACGAATCAAACAATTGAACCCAAGCTTTTATCAAGATTCAAACACTGTGTGGGTAGAGACTACCACTATCAGGCCAAATATTCACAAGGTATGGCCTTGCAGGAGATCGGTCTTCCTAGAGGCTGTCAGTGCGTTGTGATATGGGTGCTGTGATTCGTGGTGGTTAGGATTTGGGGGTTGCCAGCTTGTGGTTTATTTTTGTCGGGGTAATGCTATTGCTTACGTAGGTTTCCTCTATGAATAAATAACCCATAAATTTATCACTTGCTACATATGTGCTACCTAAATTAGGTTAAAACAGAAACAGGGACTTAACCATACCGGCTAAGTCCCTGTTTTTATTGGTCGGTGCGACAAGATTTGAACTTGCGACCACTAGACCCCCAGTCTAGTGCGCTACCAGGCTGCGCTACGCACCGATAAACTAATCTATAATAAATCCCGTAATATTTTCAGATCAGTGCGAACAGATTTCAAAACATCACTGTAATCTTTTGTGCTCACCGTATCGAAAAGCTCATCTGATTTGAGTAGCTTTCCTTTAGTTGTGATGCGTTTTTTCACGCCTTCTATAGTAAATTTCTCATCGTAAAGCAGATGTTTTACCTGTAGTACGAGATCAACTTCATTTTTTGAATACAACCGCTGTCCGGAACTGCTCTTTACCGGTTTGAGAAAAGGGAACTCCGATTCCCAAAAACGCAGTACAGAGGTTCTCACCCCGGCAACATCAGCAACTTCGCCGATTTTGTAAAACAATTTTTCAGTTATTCGCACATCCATATCGGCATACGCCTGCACTACAACCTATTTGGCTTCAGTGTTTATGGCATTCTTCAGAACCTGGCTTGGCTTGAAGGTAAGGATTCTGCGGGCATTTATAGTAATTGTTTCACCGGTTTGCGGATTACGACCGCGTCGGTCGGCCTTTTGTTTGACAACAAAATTACCAAAACCGGCAATCTTGATTTTCTCACCGGATTCCAAAGTGAGCTTAAGAAGCCCAAATACAGTCTCTACCATTTCGGCGGACTCTTTCTTCGAAAACCCGATCTTCTGATGAATGCGTTCAACAATATCTGCTTTTGTCATAATTACCTCTGCCTTTGCCGGTTAATACACTGATTCAAAAGGAAAAATTTTATAGCACAGGGTCATCTATTACGCAATATGTTTTATCGTAAAATTATTTGAAGTGTTTCAACCAGACTCGAAATGATTTTATTATGGAGCGTGGTAATTTCTTCTTCTGCAAGCGTACGTTCAAATGACCGATACCTGACGCGCACGGCGACGCTTTTATGCCCCTCCGGCACTCCTTTGCCACGGTAGACATCAAAGATCTCAACGTGCTCAATTTCCTTCGATTTCACCGAGTTGATACACTCTACTATTTTTATTGCGGCAAGCTCTTCCGGAATCAACATGGCAATATCCCGGGTGCTGTCCGGAAAACGGGAAGGAGCAATTATCGTTTTTTTGGTTCGTGATCGTTTCACCAGTTTTTCAAAATCGAGTTCAAAACAGTACACCGGCTTCTCAATTCCGAAGTTCTTCTGCACGAGCGGGTGCAGCTCTCCGACAGAACCTATACATTCACGTCCTGCAAAGATTCGGCACGATTTGCCAGGGTGGTAATAGGTTTCCGGATCTTCAGTCACCCATGACACTCCGCCGATGTCAAGAGAATCAAGTACCGTCTCAACGATCCCTTTTGCATCATAAAAATCAACCGATTCATTGGGGCGACTCCACCCGTCACCGTCCCTCGATCCGGTAACGGCTCCGACGATGCAGAGCGGTTCACGCGGCATATCAGCACCTTCAACCGGAAGGTATACACGCCGTATTTCAAAGAGTTTAAGATCGAGAGATCGGAAATTCATGTTTCTGGCGGTGGTTTCCAAAAGACCGGGCAACAGGGTGGTTCGCATTACCGACTGTTCATCAACCAGCGGATTGGCCAGCTTGATTGCCGTTCTGCGCGGATCATCGTCACTCAACAGCAGCTTTCCGGCGGCGTCAGGGGCGGTAAAGCTGAAATTTATTATTTCATTCATACCGGAATTAACGAGCAGGTCTCTTACCTGCTTTTCGATTTCCTGATGCTGGGTCGGTCTGTCCGATACGACCCTTGCTATCGGCATGGTTGCAGGGATTTTGTCATAGCCGTTCAAACGTGCAATTTCTTCAATAAGATCAATTTCACGCTCGATATCAATTCGATAATGAGGCGGAATTACAGCCACAGATCCGTCAATGTTTGGAGTAACCAGACATTCCAACCGGGTCAGAATGTCAATTATGACTTCCCGCTCCAGATTTATACCAATCAGCTCATTTGCTTTTTCAGGACGGAATGAAATTGCCGGGCGATCACACTTGCCCGGATAGACATCAATGCATCCCTGAGACATGGCACCACCGGCCAGTTCAACTATCAGAGCGGCAGCCCTGTCAAGAGCACGAGTCACATTGTCGATGTCGATACCGCGTTCGAAACGGTGTGATGACTCGGTATGCAGGCCAAGTCGTTTGCTGGTCTTACGTACTGCCGTCGGCTTGAAGAAAGCACTTTCAAGGAGGATTGCTGTCGTGCTGTTCTCGATCTCGGAATTTAATCCGCCCATTACTCCGGCAAGCGCCACGGGACGGTCGGCATCACAGATTACAAGATCAGCTGTTGTCAGTGTGCGCAGTTGATTATCGAGAGTAGTGAACTGTTCACCTTCGCCTGCTGAACGGACCACAATCCGTTTTCCGGCAAGTCGATCACAATCAAAGGCATGCAGCGGCTGCCCCAGCTCCATCATGACCAGGTTCGTAACATCGACCACATTGTTAATAGACCGGATACCGATTGCATTGAGCCGCTTTACCAACCACCCCGGCGAAGGAGCGATGGTACATCCGGAAATGTAACGAGCGGCATAGCGGGGGCACAGTTCTGGATTCTCAACCGTCACTCCGATAATTGAATCAGTCTTTTCAGTACCCTCAACCAGAGAGGAACCGGATTTTTTCAACTTCAAACCGAGCTTTGCCGCAATGTCACGTGCAATGCCAATTACACTCAGACAATCGGAGCGGTTTGGAGTCAGTCCGATTTCAAAGTTGGTGTCTTTGAGGCCAAGTGCGGTAAAAACCGAGGTTCCAAGAGGTGCTACATTTGGCGACAGAACCATAATTCCGGCACTCTCTTCGGCAAAACCCAACTCCTTTTCCGAGCAAAGCATCCCGAACGATTCTTCTCCACGGATTTTTGACCGTTTAATTTTAAAATCACCCGGGAGTACTGCACCAATCTGAGCCAGAGCAACGGTATCGCCCTGTTTAAAATTCTGGGCACCGCACACTACGTTCAGAACTTCTGTGCCGTTGTTCACCCGGCAGAGAGAAAGTTTGTCAGCATTGGGGTGTTGTTGTTTTTCCTCAACCAACGCAACCACAACATCATCCAAACCCTCACCAAGCTTTTCCATAGACTCAACTTCAAGTCCCAACATGGTCAGCAGCGCGGCGAGTTCTTCAGGCGTCTCGTCAAAATCTACAAATTCTTTTAGCCAGTTATACGTAACGTTCATATCAAAGCACCGTGTATGTTGTGGAGTTAGAACTGCCGAAGAAAGCGGACATCATTTTCAAAAAGGAGGCGCATGTCAGAGATACCGTATTTTAACATTGCTATTCGTTCGATACCCATTCCGAAAGCAAAACCGGATATATTTTCAGCATCGTACTGAACATGGCGATACACTTCAGGATCAACCATACCGGCACCAAGAATTTCGAGCCACCCGCTGTTTTTACAGACGCGGCACCCTTTGCCGCCACAGATAACACAGGCAACATCAACTTCTGCCGAAGGTTCCGTAAAGGGGAAATAACTCGGACGGAGCCTGACGCCGGTCTTTTGCCCGAACAGTTGGTTGGTGAAAACGGTAAGAATACCTTTCAGATCGCCGAAGGTAACCTTGGAATCAACCATCAAACCTTCAATCTGGTGAAACATAGGCGAGTGCGTGGCATCGGAATCACACCGGTACACGGTTCCCGGCGCAATGATACGTACCGGGGGTTTCTGTTTGAGCATGGTACGAATTTGAACCGGAGATGTATGCGTCCTCAGCAGCAGGCTGTTTTCGACAAAAAACGTATCCTGCATATCACGAGCCGGATGTTCGGGAGGGAAATTGAGCGCTTCAAAATTGTACCAGTCATGCTCAATTTCCGGTCCTTCCGCAACTGAAAAACCGAGCCCCGCAAAAATCGAGCAGATCTCTTCAATAACAAGAGAGACCGGATGCTTGGTTCCCTTGATCGGACGGCGTCCGGGCAGAGAAATATCCACGCGTTCAGATTGAAGGCGATCGGCAATAACCTTTTGTTGTGCCACTTCAATTGCGGCACCGAGAGCTGATTCGATTTCATCGCGAACGGTGTTGACCAATTGCCCGACAATCGGACGTTCTTCCGGCGTCAAAGAACCGAGCCCTTTCATCAGGGCGGTTAATTCGCCTTTACGGCCAAGGAGTCTGACACGAATATCCTGAAGCTGTTCTACTGCGACCGCAGATGCAATTGCCTGCAGGGCGCCATTTCTCAAGTGCTCAAGTTGTTCCCGCATAGATGATTACCTTCGAG
>JANXZX010000183.1 GCA_025355325.1 Geobacteraceae bacterium | reverse complement strand
TCAAAAATACTATGAAAATACCGGACTATTATTTTGGATTTAAAACATTCCCGCAAAACCACTCGCGTTGTACTTGGTTTTAACCGCCAGCCCAGGCATAATTTGGGAAGAATATTCTTCCGGGATAATTATGATGGAACTATTATCCTGCATATCGGTATCAGCGATTTTTACATCAGCAATTTTCTGAGTGGTTAGACGTTCCGTTTTTTTAATTCGATCAACTTCCTTGACATAACGCACCAACTCGACCTTGTCTCCGCCTTTAACGCCATCCAGCTTACCCAGGTTTATATATGCAATGCGGGTTCCATCTGCCCCGGTCATGGTTTTATAGAGGTAGCCAAGATTTGGAAAAGCCTCGATAAATTGCCGGGTTGCCTTCTTGACTGCCTTGTCAACGGCCTGGTTAACCACTGCAGCGGGGTTGTTTACCCGACACTGACTACTGTTGGCCATATCAACATTATTGGATGTTGTTCCCTTAAATGCCTCAAATGCTTGAGCAATAGTCCCGGTGGAGGCATTAACCACCCGAATATTTACCGTTGCCTGCCCGCTAATGGTGCAATAAGCATTTGATGTATAAGATTTCCCCGTACTCTTATTAACAGTTGTCTTGCTCGGCGTGAAAGAAGCCCCTACACCGGTATTTGTTATCGCACCGAGTATAACGTAGTCAATGCCCTGTGCCATTTTGGCCAATCCGGATAAATCCGCGCCTGGATCCATTGCACCGGCAAATTTTTTCTCCTCAAACAGCGCGCCGAGTTGGCCACGCTCCACCACCTCCATCCCGCATCCTTTTGAGACTAATTGCGTTATGGCTTCCTGAGCACCACTACTCAGCTTTCCCTTATAGTCTGAGGGTTCGCCTAACGGAAGCACGGCAATTTTCGGGTGTTTTTTGTCGATGACATGCTGCGGAGGCAGAATATCCGCCGTTTTTTGATCCAATGGAGATTCTTTGTACTTGCTGACGTCAACCGTATGAGCGCATCCGGATAACAAGGCGAGTGATAACAGGTACAACAAAGACTTCTTCATAAACGACCCTCCGGTTGGTAAATTTTCCATATATCTGTCATCGCAAATCGTTCTTTATAGGCTGTGATTGCTAACTTCAGGCACAATTACCGGTAAGATTGCACGGTATTATAGATTTATCGAATCACTAAACATATTTGAATACATTGAACGCAATGTCAATGGTTCTATAGTTATTTTCAGGCCGTTTGTGTTGTACAAACGACGAGCTACTGTTTACAAGTTTTTTCCTGTGCCTGATACAAATCATTGACTTGGTACTAATTAGTGGTACTATATTCGCATGAAGCGTAAACAAGCCAAAACATTGGAACTGATATTTCACCGACCCGTATCGGGTAATATCAAATGGAAAGAGATTGAAGCGCTTCTTATTTCGCTTGGTGCGGAAACAGTCGAACGAGAAGGATCACGCTTGGAGATTTACCTTTTCGGGGTTATAAGAGTCTTTCACAGACCGCATCCTTCACCGGATACCGACAAAGGTTCTGTAACGTCAATCAGAAAATGGCTTGAAGAAAACGGAGTTACACCATGAACACGATGACCATTAACGGATACCACGCCGTAATAGCTTATGATGAAGAAATTGATATGTTTCGAGGAGAGTTCACCGGTTTGAACGGCGGGGCTGACTTCTACGCAACTGACATTACAAATCTTAGAAAAGAAGGCGAGATGTCATTAAAGGTCTTTCTTGACGCTTGCAAACAGCGCGGAATTGAACCAAAGAAGCATTATTCCGGCAAGTTCAATCTACGAGTCCCGCCTGATCTACACGAACAGCTCGCAACGCAAGCAGCAGCGCACGGAAAAAGTATCAATGCGTGGGTGCTTGACTTGCTTTACGAGCAATCGACACACTTATAAGTCCCCGCACGGACCAACATCATTGTTAACTGGGGGTATTGCCTGAGGTTTCTTCGACAGAGGCGCTTGCGGCACCCCGTTCACGAGCCTGTTTTTCGGCCTTGCGCCTTCGCCGACCACCAAGGAACACCTCTTCAACGATGATCACAACAAAACAGAGTATGAACAGGGCAAAGAGGACGCCGAGTGCTACGCGAATGCTCGAAACGGCACTGAAAAGATTTTCATATTTCATGAGCTATCCCGAACGCTACACACATGCCAGAGCCTCATCAGCCGCCCGCTCAGCCGCCGCCACACAGTCATTCAGTCCGATACCGCGATAAGAATTGCCGGTCAGAATCAATCCGGGATGTGCCAGGAGCAAATCCGTCAAGGCCTGAAGTCTGGCGCCGTGTCCGACGGTGTACTGCGGAATGGCCTGCGGATGGCGGAAGACCCTGACAAATTCCGGTGCGGAATCAATTCCCATGATTACTGACAGATCCTGCTTGACCCGCGCGACAACTTCATCATCGCTCAGGTTTATATATTGCGGACAACAGGCTCCACCCATCATGCTGCGCAGCAACACTTTTCCCTCCGGAGCCCGGTTTTCGAACATGCTTGAATCCCACAGAGTACCGAGCGTGTTGCGCCCTTCCTTCTTCGGAATAAGATAACCGAAACCATCCAGCGACATCTTGATCTGGCTGCTGCTGTAGCCGAAGCAGACAACCGTCATGCTGGCATAGGGAATCTGCCGTAAAGTTCCGGCGATGCCGCTGTCCAGGCCATCCAGCATATCTGCAGTTGCAAATGCCGGAGACGCGACAATGACTTGGTCGGACTCATATTCAGAGCCATCACTGCACTTAACCCGGTACGGGACACTATCTCCTTTTGAAACCGAGGTGACAGTTACACCCGGCTTGACCATCCCGCCGAGTGAGGTCGCAAGGGCGTCGGACAGGTATTGGATCCCCTCACGGAATGAGGTGAGAACCCCTCCCGGACCGGCAGCGCTGGAAACAACCTTACCGGCAGCAATATCCTGTTTTTTCTTTTTGCCCAGCATGATCATCGCCCGGATCAGACCGCCGTATTCCCGCTCCAGCTCGGCGATGCGCGGGAAACAGGAAATCAGCGACATCGTTTCGGGATCACCGGCGAAGATGCCGGAAACCATCGGTGCGATAAGCTTATCAAGCGCCTCTTTACCAAGGCGGCGACGACCGAAAGCAGCCAGTGTCTCGTCCACGCCGACTGGCGCAGGAGTGATAAAAGGGGTTGGTTCCATTGCCAGACGCAATTTACCAGGCCAGGAAATCAGCCCGCTTTTCAGGAAAGCCGGGCCGCCATCCGGTAACTGGTTAAGTTTGCCGCCGGAAAAGATAAAGCGCTTTCGCGCGTTGTCGTTGCTGCGATGCAGATTTTCTTCCACTCCGATTGCCCGGCACAGATCCAGCGTCTGCGGCTTGCTGTCCAGAAAACCGTTCGGGCCCCATTCGCAGACGTAGCCGTCAGCCTTGATACTCCGAATCTTGCCGCCCGGTCGTTCTTCCTTTTCCAGCAGGGTGATTTCCAGTTCTTTTCCGGCAGCCTGAGCCTTCGAACGGAGCAGCCAGGCGGTTGCCAGACCAGATATGCCGCCGCCGATGATGATTGTTTTTTTCATGGGTTTCCCCCAAATTGGTTAGAGTCTAAAGCCTCCCGATAGTACGTGTGGTGACCGGCTCTGTCAAGATATACACAGCGGCCGGAGTTGACAGTCCGGCACTTAGAGCTTACATTGTGATCAAACAATGAAAATGGAGAACACCCATGGCACAGGTCGATTATTACAAGGCGCTGGGAATTGAAAAGGGCGCCTCGGCAGATGATATCAAAAAAGCGTTCCGCAAGCTGGCGGTCAAGTATCACCCTGATCGCAACCCAAATGACAAGACGGCCGAGGACAAATTCAAGGATATCAACGAAGCCTACGCTGTACTTTCCGATCCGGAGAAAAAGCAGCAATACGACACCTTCGGCTCCAGCGGTTTCCATAAACAATACAGTCAGGAAGATATTTTCCGTGGTTTTGACTTCGGCAATGCCTACAAGGATATGGGTGGAGGTGTTGGTGGAGGAGGGGCAGAGGACATTTTTTCACGACTGTTCGGCGGCTCCTTCGGGCGCGGCGGAGGACGGGGCGGTTTTCGCCAGGCACCGCAGAAGGGCGCCGACCACGAGATGGAGCTTACCGTTACTTTTCGCGATGCGGCTCAAGGCGCTGAAAAGCAGATCGCGTTCCGGCGCAGCGGTCAACGGGAAGAGCTGAAGGTCAAGATACCGGCTGGAGTCGATAACGGCAGCAGAATTCGAATTACCGGCAAAGGCGCTCAAGGGGAAGCGGGAGGCCCCACCGGAGATCTGTTCCTGATCATCCATGTGATGCCCGACCCGGTCTTTACCCGCGACGGCGGCGATCTGTTCGTTGATCGTTCCATTCCGTTCAGTGCCGCCTGCCTGGGGGTTTCGCTGGATGTGCCGACGCTGGAAGGGGACAAACGAATCAAAGTACCGGCCGGCATGCAGCCGGGCACCAAGATCAGGTTGAAGGGATGTGGCATCAAGGCGCTTGGCTCAAATGTAAAAGGCGACCTGTATGTAAAAATCGGTGTGCATATTCCGGAAACGTTGAACAGCGAGCAGAAGAAGCTGGTGGAATCGCTGGCGGAAAAAGGGCTGTAAATCTTACAAACTTTATGCAAAAAACCTCCGGAGCTTTAAGCACCCCGGAGGTTTTTTTGTGATTACTTTGCTGACACCATCAAAACCACGGCATGCGCCGCAATTCCTTCGCCGGACCCACTGAAACCGAGCCCTTCCTCAGTTGTCGCTTTGACATTAACCTGAGAAACATCCGCATTCAGCACATCCGCAATATTTTTCCGCATTGTCTGAATATGAGGCGCCATTTTCGGCATCTGGGCAATGATGGTCGCATCAAGATTCCCAAGGCGGTAACCCCGTTCAACAGCCAGATTCATGACATGAGCCAGCAGTTTCAAGCTGTCGGCACCTTTATACGCCGGATCGGTATCGGGAAAATGTCTGCCTATATCACCTTCCCCAATCGCTCCCAGAATTCCGTCAGCGATGGCATGCAGCAGCACGTCGGCGTCGGAATGCCCGAGCAACCCCTTCTCCCATGGGATATCAACCCCTCCCATAATCAATTTTCTTCCCTCCACCAGTCGGTGGACATCGTAGCCGTGACCTATGCGCATTGTTTTATCTCCTGGTATATAGCTTTTTAACTATGACCATATCGGTGACGTCACCGATATGATCTCTATTCCTCGTTTGAAGTGCCATCTGCCGTTTTATCCAAAAACTCCGCTTCCAATTCCTCAATCGTTGGCAGGCTCCCTTTCAGGTTTTCCGGTATAGAGGCAACAAGCTGATATTCTGAAACACCAACCGGTTTTGAAATGTCCTTCAGGGCATATTCAGCAATCAGCCCTTTGCGGTCTTTGCAGAGAATCAGACCGATGGAGGGATTGTCACTTTCATGGCGCATGGTGTCGTCCACCGCTGAAAGATAAAAGTTAAGTTTACCGGCATATTCCGGTTTGAATTTGGTAGCCTTCAACTCGATCACCACATAGCAGCGGAGTTTCAGGTGATAGAATAGCAGATCAATAAAGAAGTCCTCCCCTTCCACTTCCAGATGCACCTGCCGCCCGACAAAGGAGAAACCGGCTCCCAGTTCCAGTAGAAAGCTGGTGATATGCTTCACTAATTCATGTTCTACTTCCCGCTCCTGGGCTTCAGCGCCAAGCCCAAGAAAGTCGAAAATATAGGGGTCTTTCAAGGTCTGTAGGGCCAGATCAGATTGCAACTGGGGTAGCGTATCGGCAAAATTGCTTACTGCTTTCCCCTGCCGGTGAAAGAGACCGGTTTCAATCTGCATGACCAGAATATCACGCGCCCAACCATGCTCGAAAGCCTTGCGGATGTACCATTCTCGCTCTTCAGCGTTTTTGAGATGATCAAGAATTCTGACATTATGCCCCCACGGCAATTGTGCAACAACCTGTTGCACAAATTGCTCATCCGGCCAGGATTCGGCAAACTTGCGCATATATTTAAGGTTTCGTGGAGAAAAGCCCTTCATATCGGGGAATTCATGGCGCAGGTCGTTTGCCAGACGCTCAATGACCTTGGCACCCCACCCCTCGCGTTCCTGGCGCTCCAGAATATCGCGACCAATCTGCCAGTAGAGCAAAATCAGTTCGTTGTTGACCGCCAGCGCCGCACGGGTTCTGGCAGCACGGATGCGTGTCTTTAGATCGTGCAGGAAATGGTCGTAACCAGTAATTGTGGGCTTTGTCATGGTTTCTCTCAATGACTGTTCAGATGTTTTGCCTGCTGCTCCATCTCGGTCAGCAGTTCCTTCATATGATCAAATGACAAAGCCCGAATTGCTTGCGCAATCGGGCCGAGTCCGACAATGTCACCTTCCTGTACCGCTCGAAGGTCTGTCCTGCCAATCCATGATATAAGTTTTTTTTTCATGGTCAGGTTGTATAAGAATTTCAGTGGATATACAAGAATGTTTATTGCGGATTATCCTGTTACCCTTCCGCTTTCAAATCCCGCGCCATCAGCTCAATCACCGCCTGTCGGGCAGGTTTGTCCTCGTGCAGAATCTGGTAGGTTTTTTCGACTATCGGCATCTCGACACCAAGACGACGGGAGAGCTGAAAAACCGATTCGGCGCTTTTGACCCCTTCGGCAACCATACGCATTTCGGCCAGAATCTCCGTCAATTTCATTCCCTGGCCCAGCTTGAAACCGACCGTGCGGTTGCGGGACAGGTCGCCGGTGCAGGTCAGCACCAGATCACCCATGCCGGCGAGTCCGGCAAAGGTTGCAGCCTGAGCTCCCATTGCCAGACCGAGGCGGTTCATTTCGGCCAGACCCCGGGTAATTAAGGCAGCGCGGGCGTTGTGGCCAAAACCAAGACCGTCGCAGATTCCTGCGGCAATAGCGATAACGTTTTTGACGGCGCCTCCCAGTTCTACACCAATAACGTCACTGTTGGTATAAACCCGCAGGCAGGGGCAGCTGAACGCAGCCTGAACACGCTGCGCGGCATCGGCATTACGGGAAGCCGCCACAATCAAGGAGGGGAGTTCCTGGGCAACTTCACGGGCAAAAGTCGGCCCGGATAGCGCGACATAACGGGTCAGTTCGGCATCGCCGAGCAGCTCTCCGCAGATTTGCGATACCGTCTGTAGTGTTTCGAGTTCGATCCCTTTGGAAGCATTAACAATGATCGCATCGGGGGCAATATGGGGGGCAAGCTGTTTCAGTACGCCGCGCATGACTTGCACCGGTGTCACCAGCAGTACAATTCCCCGACCGGTGACAGCCTCTTCCAGATTCCCCGTACATGCCAGGGCCGGGTGCAGAGGGATTCCGGGTAGGTAGAGCGAGTTGGTATGACTGGTGTTGATTTCTGCAACCAGTTCCGGCTCAAAAGCCCACAGCATCGTGTCGTTACCGTTTGCCGCCAGCCGACCCGCAAGCGCCGTTCCCCAGCTGCCGCCGCCGATAACGGCTATCCGTTCGATATCAGCCGTTCCCTTAGTCATCATAGTCGTCATCATATACTTCCTCAAGGCGCGGATCATACCCCTCGGCCAACGTTTGCCGGGCTGCGTCCACACTGTCAAGCAGCAGCCGCCGGATGAACGGGTGACGGCAATCGGGCAGGAATCCTCCAACGAGGCTCAAGGATGTTGCCAGTGTCTTTTGTACCGCACCTTCATCATTTTCAATCTGCTGCAAATAATCGGCGGTCAGCAGCAGCCGCTTGATGATTTCGGCGCGGCGCGGCACGATCAGCTCGTCACAGCAGCGGGAAATTTCACGCTCCAGAGCTTCCGACGATACCGAGTCCGGTCCGCCATCTGTCTCCAGTGCCGCAAAACGGTCGGCAGCGTCATACAGGGCCGTCTCGGTCAGCAGCCAACCTTCAAGGCCCGGCTCATCCAGCAGTTCGTCACTGGCGCTTACGTAGCCCGGAATTTTGTCAACAATGTCTTCCAGATGTTTGAGTTTAAATCGGGGAATGTATGCTTCCGGTTTGAGAGAATCCGGACGGAAAAGACGCATATCGACGTAAAAATCGGGCGGCAGGTAAAAACCGCCTTCACGGCTTAAGTGAAGCGCATCGCGAAGCAGCGCAAGCGCATAGTTGTGGGCAACCGGCGTCAGCATCTCACCGCCTGAGACATCTTTCAGGATATGGCCATATTCCTTGTTGTCCTTCATGCGATAGCTGATGGCATTCAGCATGCCGTCCGTCTCACCGGTCAGCACCAGCATGGCGGCATAAGCCTGATCATCCAGCTTCCAGGAGAACCAGAGGGTACGGGAACCGTAGAAATCGACCGGTCCGGCGTAGACTTCGTGGAAGGGAAGCGGCTGTTGAAAGGAGTGCGGCAGTTCCCGTGCTTCCCGGATTCCGGTAAATGAAAGCCGCCGGATGCTGCGCCGGATCAACACCGCCAGATCACCTTCGAAGCGCGCTTCGGCACGTTCCAAAACATCCAGGGCATAGCCGTTTTGCACACGGCCCAGCGCACGTATCGCTTCACGGACGATCTCCTCTTTCTCGAACGAGACCAGAATCTCCAGCAGCGCCACCGCCTCTGCGGAACCGTTATCAGCAAGCCTTTGTACCATCCGCCCGCGAAATTCGTCCGCCACGTCAAGGAAGCTGTCAATAAAACGAACCAGTCCGCGTTCGTTGTCGCCAAGACAGTCATCGACAAATCCTTCCAACGTGGGGGAGCCGTAGCCGGTCATTGCGGCAAAAGGCGGGGCGGTGACATCGATACCGCTGTCGTGCAGGACATCCAGAAGCGCCAGTTTGCCGTCCTCTTCCAGGTCCTTGCGCTGCAGGGTAATCTGAACCAACTGATCCATCCAGGCTGAAGCGTCAAAAAAATCCAGCATGCAGGTGTAGCGATAGATAGCGGTGCCGTTTTGTTCGCGCCAGAGTTTGCGCACCAGCGGCGAGAGGGCCCGTTTTCCGGCTTTCTGCAACCGCCTGCCGATGCGTTCCATCTGCTCACCGGTCAAATCATCCCGCTTGAGAAAATCAAGCAGGCGATTGATGCGGCGACGTTCACGCAGCGATTTATCTATGTTGAGAGCCAGAGCCATTTATGCTTCCGTTTCCTCAGTCCCTTCATCCTCGATGTCGTCCCCTTCTTCTTCATCCTTCTCGGCGAGACGGGCAACGGCGACGACCTTTTCATTATCCTCAGTGTTCATCAGCGTAACCCCCTGGGTATTACGGCCAATGACCGAGAATCCGGAAACCGGCACCCGCAGGATTTTGCCCTGATCGGTAATTACCATCAGATCGTGATCGTCGGCAACCTGCATGACGTTGACCACGGAACCGTTGCGCTCGGTGGTTTTGATCGTGATGATTCCCTTGCCGCCGCGCGACTGGTCGCGATATTCGTCCAGATCGGTTCGTTTGCCGAAACCGTTTTCGCACACGGTGAAGATGGTTGAGCCGACCGCGGTATTATCAACGATTTCCATGCCGATCACCCGGTCATCCTTGCCAAGGTTCATGCCGCGGACACCACGGGTAACACGGCCCATCGGTCGGACATCCTCTTCGTTGAAACGGATTGCCTTACCGTGGCGGGAAGCGAGGAAGATATCCTTGGTGCCATCAGTCAGCGCCACGGAGATCAGCTTGTCGCCGTCATCGAGATTTACGGCGATAATGCCGCCGACGCGAACGTTGGAATAATCCACCAGCGAGGTCTTTTTGACGACACCCTGCTGGGTGGCCATAAAGAGGTAGGTGTTCTCGCTGAACTCTTTGACCGGCAGGATCGTAGTGATTTTTTCGCCTGCCGAGACATTGACCAGGTTGACAACCGCTTTCCCTTTGGTGGTACGGCTTCCTTCCGGAATTTCGTATACCTTCAGCCAGTACATCCGCCCGGCGTCAGTGAAGCAGAGCAGATAGTCTTTGGTCGAGGCGATGAACAGCTGCTCGACGAAATCCTCCTCTTTGGTCTTCATGCCGGTTTTGCCTTTGCCGCCACGGCGCTGCGAGCGATACAGGTCAACGGCGCTCCGCTTGATGTAGCCGGTGTGGGAAATGGTAACGACCATCTCCTCATCTTCGATGGTGTCTTCGAGAGAGATATCGGCGCTCTTGTCGGCGATCTCGGAGCGGCGTTTGTCGCCGAAACGATCCCTGATCTCGGTCAATTCGGTAACGATAATTTTAAGAATCTCGGTATCTGAAGAGAGGATCTCCCGCAGACGGGCGATCAGTTTCATGATCTCTTCGTACTCGGCAATGATCTTGTCGCGTTCAAGGCCGGTCAGGCGCTGCAAGCGCATTTCCAGAATTGCCTGGGCCTGGATCTCGGACAGTTGTACCGAACTCTCAAGACCGACCGGACGGGGCAGATTGAGCCGTGCCAGGAACTCCGGATCGGCAAATTTCCCTTCCATCAGGCCGATTTTTGCCTCAGGAGGGGTCTTGGACTCGCGGATCATTTCGATCACAGAATCAAGCCAGTCCAGAGCGATCTTGAGGCCTTCCAGAATATGAGCCCGGGCCAGCGCCTTCTTCAGCTCGAAGTTGGTACGGCGGGTAACTACCTCGCAGCGATGCTCGACAAAGCAGTCCATCATTTCGCGCAGAGTCAGCACACGCGGACGGTTGTGAACAATGGCCAGCATGATGATGCCGAAAGAGACCTGCAACTGGGTCTGCTTGTAGAGCTGGTTGAGCAGCACCTCGGCGTTTTCGTCCCGCTTGACCTCGATGACGACCCGCATCCCTTGACGGTCGGATTCATCGCGGATTTCAGTTATTCCCTCAACCTTCTTTTCCTTGACCAACTCGGCAATTTTCTCGATCAGACGCGCCTTGTTGACCTGATAGGGAAGCTCGGTAACGATAATCGCCTGGCGCTCCGAACGTTTGGAAGCCTCAACATGAGCCTTGGCACGGATCTGGATGATGCCGCGGCCGGTACTGTACGCATCACGGATGCCCTGACGGCCATAGATCGTGGCACCGGTCGGGAAATCGGGGCCGGGAATCATTGTCAGCATTTCTTCAAAAGTAATGTCCGGGTTATTAATAGTGGCGATAATGCCGTCAATAATTTCGCCCAGATTGTGAGGAGGTATGTTGGTTGCCATACCAACCGCGATACCGGTCGATCCGTTGATCAGCAGGTTGGGAAATTTGGCAGGAAGTACCGTCGGCTCCAGCATCTCGTCATTGTAGTTCGGCGCCATGTTGACGGTTTCTTTGTCCAGATCGGCCAGCAGCTCATGGGTGAGGTGGCGCATGCGAATCTCGGTATAACGCATCGCAGCGGGACGGTCGCCGTCCACCGAACCGAAGTTACCCTGTCCATCCACCAGCATGTAGCGCAGTGAAAAATCCTGGGCCATACGCACTATAGTGTCGTAGGCGGCGGTATCGCCATGTGGATGATACTTACCGATAACATCACCGACCACACGGGCCGATTTTTTGTAGGGCTTGTTATAGTCGTTGCCCATGTCATACATGGCATAAAGACAGCGGCGATGAACCGGCTTAAGGCCGTCTCGCACATCCGGCAACGCTCTGCCGATAATGACCGACATGGCGTAATCCATGTAGGAACGTTTCATCTCATCTTCAATGTTGACTGAGATCTTGCTGACTGGAATTTCTACCGGAATCTGCATTGGTACCTCGTATGTGTGAAGGGTGGTCTCTAAGTATATTTATCAGCGTAACATTCGTATACAACGGGCAGAAACTGACTGGCCCGCGCTATTGCACCCGCACCGCTTTTCGACCCTGATTGCCACAGGTATTCCTTCAGATGAAATCAGGGAGCGGGAGCAGGACTTCGGAAAGATTTCCTTGGGAAAATAGACGGAGACAATACCACAAATTCTCTGACAAGAGAACCCTATTTATAGGGTACTAATTGGGGGGTGCAGGCGCAATCTCTTCAAAGCACGTTTCAATCGCCGCAAACAACTTTCCGAAATCAATCGGCTTCACGATAAGATGGCCGAACTCGAACTTTCTTCCGTCAGAATCCGTTACGATTGGCATTTCAGAAATGCCGGTAACGGCAATAAACCGTGTATCAGGATTAGTCGCATGAATTCTGACGGCCATTTCCACACCGCCCATCACCGGCATATTGATGTCGGTGACAACAATCGCCGGAGTGTGCACGGTAGAGAGTTCCAGGCCGACTTCGCCGTTGATGGCAGTATAAAATACAACCTCGGGGTATTTCCTGGACAAGATATTCGAGAGGATCTTCAGGGTGTTTTCTTCATCTTCCACAATCAGCATCGAAATCGCCCGGTCAGGGCTTAACCTGATTTCCATAGTCCACCTCGATCCTGAACACGCACGGTTGTCAAGCACCAAGAACTCTATGACGATCAGTTACAGCCTGCAAAATGGCCTGTGTTTATTGTACCACTATTATCTGAAATTGCGAGTCAAGCCTATGATGTGGGTGAACGACAAAAATGTTGGTGGATTCAATAACCACCTCCCCGAAATACCATTTAAATTTGTGGTTCGTCACAGTAATCAATGCGTGACCTTGTTCTTTAACAATTGAAAAGCATGAGTCCCTTCAGATAGTTATGTAAGCGCCAACCAACATAGCTATTTTGAGGAGGAACCCATGCTTGTCGAACAGCTTATCCGCGAGA
>JANXZX010000171.1 GCA_025355325.1 Geobacteraceae bacterium | reverse complement strand
CCAGAGCGACTTCATCACCATGCTCAACACCCATGACAATGTACTCCACAGGCTACGCATGACAATGGGGCGCAACAGTAACATTACCTTTGAAAAAGCGCAGGAGTTCATAGAGAGAAGTCAGCAGATTCGTGAAGAAATTAACCTGCTGAATGCCGAGATGTGCGAACTGATGGAGTGGGATTACACGCCGCCACGCGGCTTCAGTAACCCGCTTATGAAGAGCACTGAAGAGGATAGTAAAAAGAGTAAGAAGAAGGCACCAGAACCTTCCGTTGTCTGACAGCTATAAAGGCCGAACTAAAATGCTGCCCTCAACGGCACCGGCAAGACGACCCTCTTCCTGCACCTGAGCGGCATCCTGTGTCCTCAATCCGGCATTATCCTCTACGATGGTCAACCGCTCGACTATACCCGATTATCTACTGAATGATCTGACTTGAGCAAAGTGCATAACCAATTTCGGGAATTATGATGTAAGAGTTGCTGGAGGGTCACGAAGTAAAAAAAAGTGCCGGACGGTGACTTGTCCGGCATAACAAGAAGGAGGCACGTGCTGTACCTGCTGCAGTAATTGCACGTATCATACCAGATGCAGCCCAATGTCAAAAAGAATATATCATACCGATCTTGCAGAGATATTTTAAATAAATCACAGGTTTTGGATGGATATGGATTCATATCCGGCCGCCATATTTAATATAACCGTCACATGTGACGGATCGCAAATCAAGATATTATCTAGTGCTTGAAGTTGTCATTGAACCACTTCAACCCCTTGCTCAATTCCGGGAATGCGGCACCGAGATGGACCGTCCTGACCGGGTCGCTGGGGGAGATGGTCAGGGATACCGTTTCTTCCAGCAGCTCGACACCCGGGCCATTCGGTATGCGCATCTTGGCCCCGACAGAACTGAAGGCGTTGAAGGCTACCTGGGAGTTTGCGTAGGGGACCAGTTCGTCGCCCCTGTGGTGGTACATCCGTATCGGTACGGTTGGCTTCCAGGTAGAGATATTTGTCTGGGAAACACGGTACGAGTCGTTTCGCCTGAGGAAGTCAAACGCTGAGCCAGCTGAAGTGTCTGTGGTGAGCTGGTCGATGAACGTCGTGGTCAGGACGCTCTTCGGCACGATCAGTTTGACCGGGCTGAAAGTCATCCCCATGGTTTCGCTGATCTTGTCCGATTGCGTGGAGCCGTCAAACCTCGGCGGAACTGTCGTGTTAAAGGGGGGCAGCATTGCCGAAAGGGGGTTGAATACACTCGCTTGACCATAGGCATAGTTGTAACCGGTGAGCAGGAAGGGCAGGAAATAGGGGGCCTTGGAGGTGTTGTTAGAAAGCATCAGCGTGCGCATTTCGCCGGAAAGGTCGTGGGGGCCAGAGAGCGGGGCCGAGGCGGTAACAGTAAACTCTGCGGCGTGATTGAGCTGCAGCTCCCGTGTCGTCGTCATGGTCACGTAGCCCCCCTCGGAATACCCCATCAGAAAAAGCTGGTTGTTCCACGAACAGGGTGAAGTTACCCCGGCAATCCGGTCGCGGCTGGCCCTGAGCATGTCGATCACCTGCTGCGCCCGTGAGGCTCCATGGACATAGGGCTGTGGACCAGTGTTGTCCCCCAACCCCTCGTAATCGGCCATGGCAACGGCATAACCGGTGGAGGCGATTAAAGCCGCAACCATGACTTCCGGATAGTCTGCGGGCCGGTCCATGTGTGCCAGGAACTGGGATGGCGAATATTGACGATACGTCTCGGTGCCGTGCTGGTACATGAGGATCGGCACCGAGGGCCTGGCGCCGAAGATCGATTTCGGAAGGATCAGCAGGCCGGTCATGGTGTGGGGCAGACCGTCCGCTCCGATGGATTGATAGGAAATCTTCTGCATGTCGAGCGTATTGTTGAAGTTGATGCTGGACAGGAGCGAACCGAAGCTGCTGCGAAAACTGCCCCACTCCCAACCGCCCAGTGCCCGCGAAACGGGCTGCTGAATAGCGGTGTTGATGAAGTCCAGCATCACCGTTGGAGTTATGCTGACAACGCTAGACTGCGTGGGGGAACCTGAGCCGCAGCCTGCAGCGAGGAGCGAGAGGGCCACAACTGCCGTACGAAGTGTGCGCGTCATGCTGATAAATTTTGTCATTGTTTTGTCTCCAGTTTCTGTTGGTGAGCTGGGTTGTTTTTAGGGGGCAACCAAAATTAGTACTACTCTACGCCGATAGGCGCTGTGAATCAGGTTTACAGGCG
This sequence comes from Geobacteraceae bacterium, assembly GCA_025355325.1. Lineage (GTDB taxonomy): Bacteria > Desulfobacterota > Desulfuromonadia > Geobacterales > Pseudopelobacteraceae > JACRCG01. Next base: position 1,962 of record JANXZX010000171.1, on the reverse strand, counting down.
TGCAAGAAGCCCGCGACCGGTTTTCGGTTACGGGCTTCTCTGCCTCATGTGCTGTTTTCAAACGCTACAGCGACCGACTTACGGAGCTGTAACCGTGCTGGTATCAAGACTGACCGCTGTCTGAGCCAGCAGCCTGCCGTTGATCGATGAACCGGTACCCATCGTGATCGATGTTTGTGACAGGATAATTCCTTCAAAATGCGCTGTTGTTCCGATAGTTACAGCACCGGCAACCTGCCAGAAGATGTTCTTGGCCTGTGCGCCACCGCTCAAGAATACCTTTTTGGCGGGGCTGATTGAAAGGTTACCCGGTATCTGGAAGATCCAGATATCATTCGGCCCGCCCGAGATGAATACATCCGATGATGCGGTGACCCCGGTAGTCCATTTGTAGAGGCCGGGAAGGAGCGTTTTCCCACCGATTTCGCCAACACCCAGGTCAAGGAAATCAGGGGTTGGTCGTCCGGCGGCATCGGTGTAGGCAGTGCCCATGTTGGTGACCGCCGTGGTCAGGTTCGTGCTGGTAGGAGGCGACATGTCGGCCCCGTATAAACTACCGGTAACCTGAGGTGATGTCGCAGAAACTGTACCCACCATTGTCAATGAAAAACCGGTCAGGAGAGACGTGGCGGCCGGGCTCAATCCGATATCACCGGTAATCACAGAAGCCGGAACAGTCGAGACCCCGGTTGTTGCCAGGATCACATAATTGCCTGCTGCGCCAAGCAGAACCGGGCCGGGGCCATTCGCGGCAGCCTGGGTCACCGTTACGGTATAAGTCGCTGTTGTGGCGTCGGCAGCGGTGACGATGTATGCCACCGGACTTGTGAAGTTATTCGCCGTTGTGCCGCTCTGTTGCGCCACGGCAGCAACTTTTACGCTTGTACCTGTGGTCGTGAAGTTTGCAACCAGTGCAGTAACATTTGTCCCGTTCGGCATGGTCACCGCAATCGTCTTTGACGCTTCATTTATCGTACCTGTTACCCCGGCAAGCGAGTATGCGGAAATAGCCTTGGCAGAGGTCGAGGCTACGTTTACGGTTACATTGTAGGTCGCTGTTGTCGTGTCGCCAGCGGTGACGGTGTATGCTACCGGACTCGTGAAGTTGTTTGCCGTTGTCCCGCTCTTCTGGACCACCGGTCCCACCTTTACACCTGCCGCTGTTGTCGTGAATGTCGCAACCAATGCAGTTACGTTTGTCCCGCTCGGCAGAGTCACGGATATGGTCTTGGCGGTTTCATTGATCGTTCCATAAACCCCGGCAAGAGAATATGAGGTAATGGCTTTGGCAGTGATCGGGGCCACGGTTACGGTTACGGTATAGGTTGCCGTTGTACCATCGGCAGCGGTTACCGTATATATCACCGGAGTGGTGAAATTATTCGTCGTTGTACCGCTCGACTGCACAACAGTGCCGACCTTTACGCTTGACCCGTTGGTCGTGAATGTCGCAACCAATGCAGTTACGTTTGTACCATAGGGCATGGTCACCGAAATCGTCTTGGCCGATTCATCTACAGTCCCGCTCGAATCGGCGACAGAAAAGGAGGTAACGGCTTTTCCAGAGCCCGGCGCAGCGTTGAATTTTCCTCCGCACCCGGCCACAAATGCAACGAGCAGAACGAGCAGAAACCACATCTTTGAAAATGTTTTACTTTTTTCCATAAGTTGTCCACTCCTTGGGGACGGATAGAGCCGTGAAACTGATTTAGATGTAAACCGTATTGCTTTTCGGAGAAGGAGTTTTACACCTATCGTGCCAAGGGATGGCTGCGGGTGCTGCGGTTGTAACGCATTGATTATGTTGCTTATATTTAACGGCAAATTGCAGTAACACCGAAAAAACCACCACCGGCGGCCGTCGTATGTGACAAGTCCGTCACATGGTGCGGCTGCGATGCTTCAACGTATTAGGTAACACAAACGGTCTTTCGGAATGTCCGGCAGGGCGTTGCTTTGCGG
>JANXZX010000056.1 GCA_025355325.1 Geobacteraceae bacterium | reverse complement strand
ACTCCGGTAATTAAACACAACAACCAAACTGTAGGGGCGTATTGCATACGCCCAGATCGGGCGCACTGCAGTGCGCCCCTACGATTGACATGTTTAATTGTCGCCGTAATTACTGAGGAGTCGGCAAATGGAATTATTACCTCTTTCGAGGGGGGCTGATGCCAGTGACATTACCGTCGCGCGGGAGATTGAGAAGCTGAAACGACGGGTCATCTGGAGCGAGCGGGCCGGAACCGATAGCTGGCGGCAGATCTCATTCCTTTACCGGGTGGCGGACAGGTTCGGCAGCCGGGTTTTTGACCACACCTTCTGCCGTGGGGAAATAGGAGCAACCGGCTGCTCGACCGGCACCTGCTGCCGCTGCCGACCCGATGTGTTTGCCTATGAACAGAAGGTGCTGGATTTGCTGCCGAAAAGGCTTGACGATACCGGCTACTGCCCTTTTTTCAATCTGGTCAGAAAAAACTGCGGCATCTACGGCGTCAGGCCGTTTGCCTGCCGGATCTATTTCAACCTGGCCGCTTCGGCTCATTACTGCCGTAACCCGAATGACATGACCCTGCAGATGTTTGATAACCTCAAGCCTCATCTGGAGAAAATCCTGGGGGCGTACGCGGGGGGATATGGCGGCTGACGGCTCAATCCGGAGTAGATACAATAATGGCCGATCCTTGAGGGGATCGGCCATTATTCTTTCGTCGAGAGGGTTCTTCAGTCAGCACTTGCTATGCACAACTCGTCATCCCATCTCTCAAATTCTTCTTCTGTGATCCGGTTAAATTCCACCGGGATAAATTCCGTTTCCGGAGCCTGAATTTTGTTTCGATTTGTAGTTTTCATCTCTCATCCCTCCTCTTGTTTCTTGAGTACCACTATACCAGAAAACTCCGGTTATTGAAAACTGTTTTCAATAAGGCAATAAATAATCGCCGATTCATTGTTGCAATCCGTTTGCAATCTAATATAATTTCTACTTTCGTTCTTGTTATTGAAAGTACAGCCTGAGGGCCGAAAACGCCCGATCAAAGGGAGGGGATATGACCACCACACGGAACATTGACGGAGCGAGAAATTTCTATCTGGTCGTTATGGGCATTATCATGACCGCACTACTAACCGGTTGTCTGCAGAATGAAAGAACCGTGATGATCAATCCGGATGGGAGCGGCACTATTGAGGAAGTCGTATTGATTTCAAAAATGCTGGAGCAGATCGGCAGCCAGATGGCCGGTGACGGTGAAAATGTCAAAAAAGCTGATCCTGACAAGTCAAAGTTAGAAGCAGAAAAAGAAAAGGCCACCAAAGATGCCCGTAAAAAGATCCCATCAATGGGCACAGGGGTGGATCTGGTTTCCGTGACACCTATGCAGCGTGGCGATTTCAAAGGCTTCCGGACGGTATATAGCTTCAAGGACATCAATGCGCTGAAATTGTCGATGGGTGCCAAAAAAGATGGCCAGATGGATTCAGCAGATGCAGACAATTACACAACGTTCTCCTATGCCAAAGGGGAGAACAACACCCTCGTTATCAAGAGGAAGCACGCAAAAGCAGAGGCGCCGGCCGAAGTTGAGTCAACTCCGGTAAAACCGGCGGAAACGGCAGAACCGGGACCGCAAGACCAGGATGGGGGCAAGGAAGGTCTGGAGATGCTCAAGAACATGTTCAATGGCCTCCGCATGACAGAGAATATCCTGATTCAGGGCGGAACCGTTGTCGAAAGCAATGCCTCCTTCAGATCCGGGTCGTTGATCACTTTGCTTGAGGTCGATTTTACCAAACTATTGGATAGCAATCCGATGAAGTTGCAGGAATTTGCCGGACTTATGCAGGGAACCGATCAGATGAAAACCATGACGGCCATGAGCAAGGTGGAAGGCTTCAAGGTAGATATGAATGAAGAGTTGAAAATTGTGTTCCGGAAATCAGGTAAATAGGTAGACATACCTCAAAAACATACCCCCGGCAGGTTAATCCGGAAACAGCACAAAAGGCGACCAATCGTCCTCCTTTTGTGCTGTTTCTCCGTTCCCTCGGCAATCTGTCGATGACATTCTACAACCCGCAGAATCCCTGAACCTTGCCTATCTTCCACTGGAACCTGCCGGTCAGGCGATCTAATCTGCCTTTGATTCCCATTGCCCTGCTAAAGCAGATTTTACCGGCCATTATCTTTGTTGTGCCTCTTATTATACGAATCAAACCCTTTGCCTGATACCGTGTGCTGAGTTTCATAACGGGCCTCCTTGCTTCAGAATTTCTTCCATAGGACCATATTAGTCCTTTTAGCAAAAGAAGCAAACAGGGAAGTAACGCACGGCAGAAAACGGTTGGACTGATCGGAATATGCTGTTACTGTTACCGGGATAACTATTCGCACGGAGGATGTACATGAAACAGGTTATGTTACTGATGTTGCTGCTGCTCGGATATACCGCTATCGCCACTGCCGGCGCGTACAATTACGTTGAACAGGACCAGTTCCGCCAGTGGCTGGCACAAGGGAAGAATATGGCAATTGTTGATATCCAGGTCCCGGATGAATTTCAGCAGCACCATTTCAAAGGGTCGCTCGAAACGAACGCTTATCCGGTCAAATCATCGGATGACAGGTCGAAGCTGGAGAAAATTGTCCCGACGCTGTCGGCATCCGCAAACGATGTGGTTGTCGTCTGCCCCCGCGGCGGCGGAGGCGCTAAAAATACGTATGACTATCTGAAGGATAAAGGGATCAGCGAAAAGAGAATGTTCATTCTCAAGGAAGGTATGCAGGGGTGGCCATATAAGGAACTGGCGGTTACCGGTAAGTGATCGTGAAGTACGGTGATTTTAGTTGATATGGAGACGTAAGTAATTCGAAAGGCGGCCAATTGGCCGCCTTTCGTTATGCTGTTCATCAACCGATATCTGTTCCGACCTAATCTTCTCCCTCGTCTCCTGCCATCAAATCCGTACGATGCATTCCCGTTCTCCCCATAGTGTCGATCCAGGGAAAGGCGGCAATCATAAGTAATACGACCATCATAATCAGAATTGCTGTTGCCATAATATACACCCCCATTCTCCACTTTCGGTTAAGACCGCAATTTTGGGCTGTTATGCAGCTTTGGCAAAGTTGGTCGCGCCAAACCAGTCTACCAGAACCGCCGGTTTATTTCCCAGCACCCAGGCATCGTGGCCGGCGGGAAGTGTGGAAACATCACCGGGGTTCAGATCAAATTCGCTGCCGTCAATCATTTTGACATGAATACACCCTGAAACGACGTACTGAAAATGCGGCGCTTCACACCATTCCGTGCCGGCAATCGGTTTTACGTCTGCGGACCATCGCCATCCGGGCTCCAGAGTAAGACGCCCGACAGTGCCACCTGCAATATTGATTATTTCCACTCTCCCGTGATTGAAACTTCTTACCTCATCGGGGGTGCCGAAGTTTTTGAATTCTGTCTTTGTTGCCATGACTAATTCCCCCTTTCGCTATTGACGTTACCTATAGGACAATAATACTCCTCTTTCAGTAATCAGTCTTTTATTTTTTTAAAATTCATCCAAAAATAACTCCAAAACCGGCTAATCTTCCTGCATACTGAAACAGTGTCATCAAACATCAAGAACCGGCATGGGAGCAGTGATCCGAATGCATGGCGAATTATCTGAAAAACAGAAACAGTTCAATGCCGCACTGGAGTTATACATCTCCCGCCCCGGCTATAAACTGTTCGGTACATTTGTGGCGATTGCCAATCTGTCGCTACAGGGGTGGCTGCTGTGGCAAATCATTCCCCGTTCTATCGGCGTCGCCGGACAGATAGCCGCAATCCTGGGCGCATGGCTGCTGGCTGATTTCATCAATGGCCTGGTGCATATGTACATGGATGACAATGATCGCTACGACTCTCTGGCCGGACCGCTGATTGCCAACTTTCATCTGCACCACAAAACTCCTCTCTACAATCCGAGAAACCTGGCGGTGGTCTATTTCGTTGAATCCGGTTCGAAAATCTGGCTGGTTCCCTGCCTGGCCGCTCTTGCCCTGCTGACCCAACTGGATGGCGTCAGTCCACTAATGCTGCATCTTCTGGTCTATGCCGGAGTGCTTTCTTCGGTCGCCGAGGTTTCCCACTACCTCTGCCATACCTCGCTGTCTCCTGTTGCAATCTTTCTCGGCAACTGCGGCATTCTGCTCTCCAAACGGCGCCATGCAATTCATCACCTGCAGGATAACGTCGGTTACGCATTCCTGAACGGCGTCAGCGATCCTCTTATAAACCTGCTTGCAGCACGGTTTTCACGTGGCTACAAACAGCACACCGACCTGCATTATGCGGCCAGTCCGGTTGATGTTTCGGGGAGATAACTGCGGTAATAAATAAAGAGGGGGCACGCTGTCTTGTTAAAAGTAGCGTGCCCCCATTTATCTGCTTAATCCGGAAACCGGTCAAATCAGCCTAGGAACGGCAGGGAAAACAGCAGCGTATAACCGTTCACCATGAGAATGGTTCCGCTCACCGCTGAGGCGGCGGAAATACAGAAGACCGCAAAGGAGCTGGAGAGGATGGCTATGGAGGATAAAACGATGGCAATCTGGAGAAACGCTTCCGCGAAATCGAAATACGGGTCCTTTCTCATGGAGACATCGCGGGTTTGCTCCAACTGCTTCGCTTTTACCTCAATATCCTTCTTTTCCAGAGCGAACCGGGCTGACTCTTTTTCCGCCAGGGCAAGCAGTTCGGCATATTGACTCCGCGCCTCGGGTGCCATTGCACCGCCCCGTTCGGCAAGCAGTGCTTTTGTCTTCAGGGCCTCGATGCGGTAGGTATGTTCCCGCATGACTTTTGATTGATAAAAGGCCCAGTTGTTGGATGCCTGCTGCTGCGACAGCATCATGTCCTTGCCGGCATTGTTGCCGCCCAGAGAGGTAATCGCCAGCAGCACGGCATAGAGTGCCGTGACCAGGGCTACCCGCCTGCCGAACCTGTTTTTTGCCTGTTCCGCCAGTTCTTCGTAATCAGGGACTTCTATATCAGCCATCTGTCACTCCTTTAATTTAAAACTGGCGCATTATAGCAACTCTACCCGGACTTGGAAGTAAAAATCATGCCACCCTACCCCCCGAATATCCCGGTTGCCGCAAAGGCCAAATAAAGGTATCCTGTCGCTATGACCCATCACAAACACATACTTGCCCGCCGCTATTGGATATTCGACCTGGACGGAACGTTGACGTTGCCGGTTCACGATTTTGCCGTCATCCGTGCGATGCTCGGCATGGCGGAAACCGACCCCGATATCCTGGGATTTCTGGCTTCTTTGCCGACTGCCGAAGCTGCGGCAAAGCATTCCAGGTTGATCGAGATAGAGTATGAGCTGGCCGCCAGAACCGCTGCTGCCCCTGGTGCCGAACGGCTTCTTGAACAGTTGCTCCGGCGCGGTTCACGCATCGGCATTCTGACCCGTAACACACGGGAGATCGCCCTCCATACCCTCGGCATGATCGGTCTCAAGGATTTTTTTGCCCCGGAAGCGGTCCTCGGACGGGATGAGGCGGCGCCAAAGCCTCACCCGGAGGGGATTGAAATCCTGCTTGATGCCTGGGGGAGCAGACCGGACGAGGCGGTTATGGTGGGTGACTATCTGTTCGACCTTCAGGTAGGGCGCGCTGCCGGTACCGCCACCATCCATGTGGATCGAACCGGCGCCTTCCGCTGGCCTGAACTGGCGGATGTGGCGGTGGCGAATCTCGAAGAACTTGCCGAGGATATGACGTCTTAGAGTTGACAAATACACCGCAGCCGTGCCATAAAACTGATCGCGTAACGGAAACCGCTTCCAGCAGATGAAGCGGTTTTTGTATTTTTTATGAATGCAAACAATGAACTTTCCGGAGAAATAGTGTGGACTACAGAAAACGATTACTGATCAGAAACAAGAGAATCGCAACGTGGTTGATGATTGGAGCGGCGCTGTTATTTGTGATTGCCCGACTGCAAAAGGGACATGGCGCCTGGGGGTGGCTGGCCGCTTTTGCCGAGGCGGCTATGGTTGGCGCACTGGCGGACTGGTTTGCTGTCGTGGCGCTGTTCCGCCATCCAATGGGAGTGCCGATACCGCATACGGCCATCATTAAAAACAAGAAGGACGCCATAGCCGGAAATCTCGCCGACTTTATCCGTGACAAGTTTCTTGCCACTGATACCATGATTGCCAAGCTGCGGGAGTACAATCCGGCCGAGCATCTTGCCGCCTATTTGATGTCGAGTAACAATTCTGCCGGTCTGGCCAAGGGTGTGACCCGGGTGCTTGCCGACTCCCTGGATTTTATCGACGACGAACGAGTGCAGCTGCTGCTGAGAGCCGCCCTGAACAACCGGATTGAAAGTTTCGATCTCTCCACTTCTGCCGGAACGATTCTCGATACGCTCAGAAAAGACCAGCGCCATCAGATCGTACTGAATGATCTGCAGAACCGCTTTGCCGGGTGGCTGGCGAGCGACGAGGCACAGGCCCGGCTTGCCAAATCCATAGACGACATGTGTGCCAAGGAATATCCGCTGCTGGTTGCCTTCATCCCCAATCGGGACCAGTTTGCCAGAGGAGCGGGCGAGAAGATCATTAAGAGGATCAACGCCTTCATTCAGGAAGTTAATGCCGATCCGGCCCATGAGGTTCGCGGTAAGTTTGACACTGCCGTGACGAACTTCGGCGTCCGACTGAAATCGGACCCGGTGCTGCGCGACAAAGTCGAAGCGATCAAGAGCGAGGTTGTTCATAACCAGTCAATATCCGATTATGCGCGGAACATCGGTACTGATCTGAAAAACTGGCTGAGCACCGACCTGCATCAGCCCGATTCGCAGATGCAGGAGAAAATATCAGCGGCTGTCGCCGGCCTTGGCGCCGCTTTGTCGCAGAACCGGGGACTGAAAGAATCTTTGAACGAACACCTTGAAACACTGGTACTGCACTATGGAGATACGATGCGAACCGCCATTGCCGGGCATATTTCCGGTACGGTGCAGCAGTGGGAAATCGATGACTATACCAATGAGATCGAGCTGAGCATCGGTTCCGACCTGCAGTTTATCAGGATGAACGGCACGCTGGTCGGCGGCGTTATCGGCCTGCTGCTGCACGCAATTTCGCTGTTGCTGGCATAGTCGCTCTATATCGGGTTTCGCGCATTATATTCTGTCCCAAAATTTCTTTGACTCTGACTCATTCATGGTGATAGCTTCAGTCGCCGGTGATTCAGACATAAATATCTGTCGCCTTGCTTTGCTCACATTCCGGTTATTTTATTGTGCTGAACAAACACGAATATCATGTCGTGCACTGATCATGTTTTCACGACAAATACGGTATGTATTCAGGTATGCCCCCATATCTTTTTACCAGCAAGATATGCCCTGCAAGGGTAGCCAGGATTCCTGTGGCATTAGCAGAAACCGTGAAAGTGGTGCGGTCTCTTTTTCCGCTGGCGCTGCTGGTACTGCTCACAGTTATCTGCGGCTGCACGACTGACGACTCCGGCAATAGCCCGTCACCCCGCGCAAGACAGGGCATAATTGATTTGTCCACGGTGGCTTTGTCCGGTTCAGAACCGGTACGCCTGGATGGTGAATGGGAATTCTACTGGAAGCAGCTTCTAACCCCGGATGATTTCCGCAGAGCCCGCAGCCTGCCGGTTCCCGCCTATTTTTCTCTGCCGGATTCCTGGAACAATTTCAAACTCAATGAAAATAAACTGGGGAGCGCCGGCTATGCGACCTTCAGGCTGAACATTATGCCCGGGCCGGGAAACCGCGAGTTGGCGCTGCGTCTTGTTGAGTTGGATTCTGCGTACAAGCTGTGGGCCAACGGCACGCTTATTGTGGAGAACGGTGTGGTAGGTACGGACGCTGCCGGAGAAATTCCCCGCCAGGCAGTCCAGCTGCCCCGGTTCACCATCCGGGATGAAGGCCGACCGATTGAGCTCGTGCTGCAGATATCCAACTTCCATTATCGCGAAGGAGGGATTTCTTCCTCCATTGAGCTTGGCCAGTCACGCACGGTTGAGCAAAACCAGCTGAGAACATGGGTGCTTGCCCTGCTCTGCATCGGCAGTCAGGCGGTCATGGGCATGTATCATCTTGCCCTGTACTTCTCTCGAAAAAAGGACACAACTCCGCTTTATTTCGGTGTGTACTGCCTGTTGTGGATGGTCAACTCATTCACCTCGAATGCGAGCGACTGGGTGGTCAACCTCCTCTTCACCGCTGTTCCCGCCGCGTTTGTGTACCGGATTGACCTGCTCTGTTTTATCGCCTCAATTCCGGTTGGATACGCATTTTTCCTTGCCATGTACCCGAAGGAGTTTTCTCCGCGCCTTCAGCAGTTTACCTGGATCATTTCCCTGCTCTTTGTGTGTATGGGGCTTGTTGTTTCAACCATGTCCTTCACCTCGGCTATTCCCGCATTTTATCTTTTTTCCATAGCCATGATTGTGTATTGCCTTACCATGCTGTTCAAGGCAGCACACAGGCGAAGGGAGGGAGCACCGCTCATTCTGCTCGGCTTCATCGTCATGGGGGGGACCGGCATCAACGACATGTTGTACGATCTGCACCTGATTCACTCAGTGTATCTTATTCACATCGGTATGTTCGTATTCATGCTCTTTCAGGCGGTGGCCCTGTCATCGCGTTTCTCCAAAGCGTTCTCGGCGGTGGAGCATTTGTCCGATGAATTGTCGGAAAAAAATCAAATCCTGGAAGATGAAGTTTCCGAAAGGACCAAGCTGGCACACGAAATTGTCCATATCAGCGATGACGAACGCCGGCGTATCAGTCACAATCTGCATGACGGGCTGTGCCAAAAGCTGACCGGCGCCAGATTGCAATGTTCGGCTCTGGAACGAAAACTGGTCAGTACCGGTCAGCAACAACCCCAATTGGCGCAGCTTTCATTATTGCTTGAGGAATCTGTCAACGAGGCCTATGATCTTTCGCGCGGGCTTTGGCCTGTAGAACACGATCTCCACGGAGTCAGTCTCTCCCTGGAAGAATTAGCCCACCACCTGAGCGAGTCCAGCGGCATGGACATTCAATTCAAGCATGAACGCGCCTGTACGGAATGCTTGAATTCAAGAGTTCTCCAATTGAGCCGTATCGCTCAGGAGGCGATCACCAATGCGGTAAAACATTCCGGAGCAAGCCGGGTTACCGTCATCTTGAACTGCCTGTACGGCAATAGAGTGTCTCTGAAAGTCGAGGACGATGGTGTCGGCAGAAGTGCCGCAGCTGCCACCAAGGGGGGACTCGGCATGGTTATCATGTCCTATCGGGCCAGGTCTATCGGCGGCACACTGACGGTCGCCGATGCGGAAGGCGGGGGAACTTCGGTTACCTGTGTCGCTCCCTGTGAAACTCATTCAGAGCACGGATAATTCTGCCGAAAGAGGTTGCTCACTATGGCGCAAATTTTTCTGATTGATGACCATCCTGCGGTGCGGCAGGGGCTGAAACTGCTGCTTGCAGAAGAATCACATTTCGTTTGCGGTGAAGCCGGCAGTAATTGTGAGGCCCTTGAGCGGATCGGAGCTTCCGGGGCTGACATCGCACTTCTTGATATCTCGCTTGGTGAAGATAACGGCCTTGAACTCATAAGCGAATTGCACGAGCATGGTGTTTCGGTGTTGATTTACTCGATGCACGAAGATGCTGCCATGATTGAAAGGGCTTTTTTGGCGGGGGCTGTCGGCTACGTTTCCAAACGGGAAGGAGCCGATATTTTGTTGGCTGCAGCATCTGAACTGCTTGCGGGGAAAAATTACGTCAGTCCCCGGGCTGCCCAGAGCCTGGACAGCAGAGTTCAGAATCCGGGAGATATGACTCAGGAAGCCTTGTTGAGTACGCGTGAAAAACAGATTCTGGCAATGCTTGCTCTCGGCAAATCAAACCCTGATATTGCCGCCTTTTTCTCCATAAGCATTCGAACTGTTGAAACGTACTATGCGCGGATTATTGACAAACTTGATCTGAACGGAATGAAGGAGCTTCGACAGTACGCTTTGAAGTCCAATCTTCCTTAGATCTCGTACTATGTTTATTTTCAAAAGAATCGTGGTTGCAGAGTGTTCAGCAATCCGTACGAAAAGAAACCGCTCACATCGGCAGGATCACGATGGGGCGTTTTTTTGTTTTTTGGAATGTGGACGTTTTATGTAGAAGGACTTGAAATACGTTTTCCCGGGCAGCTTGTCATCACTACAGGTAAAGAAATTCCCCAGAAAAACAATATTCCGAAACCCCGATATCGCCGTTTTTTTCCATAAGCATTTGAACCGTTAAAACATATTATGCACGGATTATTGATAAAAACAATTTGAACGGAACGAAGGAACTTATGCGGTGCGCTTTATAATCAAACAATACTTATGATACATGCTATAACATATTAAAATCGTTATACCTCTCACCAGTTTTTTTTGCGTTCCCCTTACAAATAAAACACATTTCCCTGACAGACAAAAGTTTGATCTTACGGTACACTGTGTCTGATAATGCCAGACGTGCCATCATAATTAACATATTCCAAAATAAGTACACCAACTGTCGTCTCAGGGAGGCCATCATGTTGAAAAAGCTTATCATCGCCTGCAAAGCAGCACTATTGTCTACAGTAGTGCTGTCCTTGTTTTCAATGCCAGCGTACGCGGCACCGGCTTCCGACCTTCTTTCATATTATCAGCTTGCGCTTAAGAACGACCCGCAATTCCGTGGTGTCGAGTATGAAACACAGGCAACAAAAGAAACTTTGCGACAGGCCTACGCGGGGCTTTTACCGAAAGTATATGCAGACCTGAGTTATGCGCTTACCTTCCAAAGCGTGAACGACTCGGCAAATCAGGTCTATGCTGCGGGATCAACGGATTACGATACAAAAACGTACGCTGTCACCCTGATCCAGCCGCTGTTCCGCTATTCCTCATTTATGAATATCGGCCAGGCACAATCAGTACAGAACCGCTCCGCTCTGGAACTTGAAAAAGCCCGTCAGGACCTGGCTCTCAAGGTTGCAGAGGTGTACATGGATGTACTGCTGACCACTGACAAGCTTGCGGCGGTAAAGGCTGAGGAATCGGCGGTAAACTTCCATTATGTGTGGGCAAAAGAGCGATCCGAAAAAGGGATGGCGCCAATTACGGACCGATATGATACCGAGGCGCGCCTTGCAGCGGTGAGCGCCCAGAGGGTTGAAACAGAAAACCTGCTTAATGACGCTTTACAGGCGCTTACCGAAATGTGCGGCGTGACTTCTCTTGAAGTCAAACCGCTTAAAGATGAAATTCCTTTTGCAACACCATTCCCCGAAAACATGGATCATTGGACTGAAGCGGGATTGAAACAGAATCTTGAAATCCTGATTCAGAAAACGAAAGCAGAAATTGCCGATAAGGAAGTGAACCGTCAAAAGGCAGCACATTATCCAACTCTCGACTTCGAGTTTGATTTTAATAACAAAGACACCAAAGGCTCACTTTTTGGCGGAGGCAGCAATACAACGAACTATGACCTCATGTTTAAACTCAATATCCCGCTTTACGAGGGTGGACTTATCACCTCAAAGACCCGTGAAGCGGTCAACATGCATCAAAGCTCCCTGCAAGGGGTAACGAAGCAGAACCGTGCCGCCGAGCGCAAGGTGCGCTCCACCTATAACGGAATCGTAAGCGCCATCACCCGGGTTCAAGCCATGAAAAAGTCGATTGATGCACAAAAGCTGGTAGTAGAAGCAAAAGAAGAGGGTTTCAAATCCGGATTATATATCAGCCTGGCGGTGCTTGATGCCGTGCAGGATCTGTACAAGTACAAAAAAGAATATTCCCAGGCGCGTACGGATTACATTCTCAATTCACTCAGACTCAAACATACCGTGGGTACCTTGAAGCAGGAAGAACTCAACGTAGTAAATGCGTGGTTACAGAATTAGACAGCTGCAAGGGCGATAGCGACTTCGCCGGGGGTATATCATGAGTGCATTGAGGAAATTCAGGAAAATTGCTGCTGCGGTCAGGGAACGTCTGGATGCACGTGAGGCGTCAGCAAACCGGAATCGCCGTACGGTTCATTTTGAAACATTGGAAAGCCGGGTACTGCTGTCAGCGGACATGCTCATTCCGCCGCAGGCCGTTCACGCTCTGGATACAGTCCCACCCGTGGCCGACACCTTACACGGTGTCCCCTACATAGAAAACGGGGCCGTTACAACGTCTACTTCCACCTCTGCCGCACCCCCTCTCAATGCCGCCATATCGGCTCCCACAGCAATTCAAAAGGGAGCTGAAACCCAGCAGACCGGCTTGCAACTGATATTCGTAGATCCTGCCGTCAGCGACTACGCCTCCCTCATTAATAATATCACCCCGGCAAAGGGAAGCGGGGCTCAGGTCGAAATAAAGCTTCTCGATCCGTCTCGCGACGGTATCGATCAGATCACGGAAACTCTTGCCGGGCGCAAGGATATATCCGCTGTCCATATCATCTCCCACGGCGCCACAGGTTTTATGCAGATCGGCGACAGCTATATTGATCAGCAGATGCTGGAACAGAAGACATCCCAGCTTGCCTCGTGGAAAGAAAGCCTCAAACAGGGCGGGGATATTCTCCTGTACGGCTGCAATATTGCCGATGGTCAGACCGGCGTTGATTTTGTCAAAAAGCTTGGCGAAATTACCGGCGCTGATGTTGCGGCATCGACCGACAACACCGGCGATTCGGCACAAGGCGGCAACTGGGGCCTCGAATACACGACCGGCGTGATAGAGGCTGCTCCGCTTTCGGTGCAGGGATACGATTATCTGCTACAGGATTTTGTCAGTACCAGCGCAAATCAGGCGTTTGTCGGCACTTCCACTGCGGACAACTATATTTTCTCGGACGGCTGGGGAGTCGATACCATAACGGATTCCGGCAGCAGCGGAACGGATACCCTCGATTTTTCCAGAGTAACAACCGACATAACCTTCACCATTAAAAATAACAACACAGTTTCCGTGGTGTCCGGCAGCAATACCCTCAATTCAGTCGCCGGCATGGAAAAGCTTATCGGCGGCAAAGGCAATAACTATTTCGTCTTTGAAAACGGCGCCAGCTTCAATGGCACTATCGTTGGCGGGTCCGGCGGGACGAACACCCTGGACTACTCCGCCTATACTACTGCCGTTACGGTGAACCTGGGGACCGGGAGTGCAACCGGCACGAATGGCATCAGCACTATCCAGAATGTTATCGGCAGTTCCGCAAACGATACGCTTACCGGCGATGGCAACAGCAACATCATTGATGGCAGGGGTGGAGACGACACCCTGAATGGCAGCTACGGCAACGATACCCTTCTCGGGGGAACCGGCAGCAATATTTTCACGATTAATGGCCTGTGGGGTTCGGATGTCATTTCCAATATTGCCGGCACGGGCTCCCTTAATTTTTCCGGCGTAACGGAGAAGCTCACGGTCACGTTCCATGCCGACGGCACGGTTTCTGCCACTGACGGCACCAATGTGCTCAGCCCGTCCTCGGGAATAACCAGCATCACAACCGGAGCCGGCAACGATTATTTTGTCTTTGAAAACGGTGCCTCCTTTGCGGGCACTATCAATGCCGGCACCGGTACCAACACACTCGACTATTCCGGTTACAATACGCCGGTACTCGTGGATATGGTTAACGGAACGGCCAGTGTCGGCGGCATCATCACCGGCACGACAATGACCGGACTGACCGGCCTGGCACAGCTCGGCGATCTGAACGGCGGGCTCGGCGTCAATACCGCCTGGCTGAAGGCTGATACAACCCTTGCCTCATTGAACAACGGCGCCGGCGTCAGCAAGGTTTCCGGCAGCGATCTGCGCGTCACCCTGACCGACGGCACGGTAGTCGATATCGACATCAGCGCTGCGGTTACGGTGCAGGATCTCATTGATACCATCAGCAATGCCCATACCAGCCTGTACGCTAACGTGACCAGTGACGGAAATGCCCTTGTTCTCTCCGATTCCGCGGGCGGGACAGGGAAAATCGCCGCCGCGAACCTGAACGGCTCCACCACGGCGACGGATCTGGGCATCGCCGGGGAAGGGGTCGGCAACACACTGACCGGTACCCCGGTCGTTGACGATATGCGCATCACCATGACCAACGGGTCATCGGTTAACGTCAATATCGGCGCAGCCGTCACTCTGGCAGATGTATTTGCAGCGATCCATGCGGCAGACAGCCATCTTGCCGTCACAATAAACCCTGCGGGCAATGGTCTGATCATCAGCGACACCTGGGGAGGCGCCGGTAAGCTTTCGGTGACAGACCTGAACGGTTTCACAGCGGCAACGGACCTGGGCATCGCCGGGGTTGCAGGTACGGCAACACCCGGCACCATTCATGGGTCGGCCCTTATCGCCAGCATCGTTACCACATCATTCAACAGCATCAGTTCGGTTATCGGCGGCTCAAGCAGCGACCTCTTTATCGGTAGCAGCAATAGTGAATCTTTTGATGGAGGGGATGGCGCCGACACCTTCAAACTGGGCAATGGCTGGCAAACTGATACCATTGTCGATTACGGCACCTGGGGTAGTGATATCCTGGATTTATCGACGGTAACCAGTGCCCTGACATTCACCATCCATGGGGACTGCACGGTTTCCGTGACGGATGGCGTCTCAATCATTGAAAACGCTGATGTCATTGAAAGGATTATCGGCGGTTCGGGGAACAATAATTTTGTGTTTGAAGACGGCGCCGATTTCGTCGGCTTCATCGATGGCGGCGTTGGCGAAACAAACACCCTTGACTACTCAGCCTATACCTCTGCCGTTGAGGTGGACCTTGGAGCGGGGACTGCGACCGGGACCACCGGCATCAGCAATATCCACAACATTATCGGCGGGGCAGGCGACGACATCCTGACCGGTAATGCCGCTGTAAACAGCATTACCGGAAATGCCGGAAACGACATTATCACCGGCGGTGATGGAAGTGACGCCCTGGTCGGCGGCCTGGGGGATGACACGTACGTATTCACCGGTGGCGCCGCTATGGACACCATCACCGAAAACGCCCTCGGCGGATTTGATTCCTTTGATTACACCGCCTATACCGCCCCCCTTTCAATAAATCTCGAAACCGGGACAGCACCCGGAGTAAACACGTTCGCCAATATCGAACGGGTAGTTGGCGGAACCGGGGCAGATGCCCTGCAGGGGACGGCCAATAATGACACGTTTTCCTTTCACAACAGCTGGGGCACCGATGTGGTTATCGATGCCACCACCACTGACCAGGATACCCTGGACTTCTCGGCAGTTACCAATGCCGTGACCTTTACCCTGAACGCCGGCCATTCCCTCGCGGTCACCGAAGGGGTGAACACGGTCAGCATCGCTGCGGCAATCGACAGCGGTGGGGTGACGAGCGGCATCGGCAGCATCGAAAATATCGTCGGAGGCAGCGGCGACGACACCTTTATCTTCAAGGATGGCTGGGGTAGCTATACCATTACCACAGCAGGCCTGATCGACTTTGATACCCTTGATTTCTCGGCAGTCACGGCAAACCTTACCTTTACCATCCATGATGACGGCTCAATTTCAGTTACTGACGGGATCGACACCCTTAACCAGTCCAATGGCATTGAAAACATCATAGGCGGCCAGGGGACCAACAGGTTTGTCTTCGATAACAACGGATTTTTGGAGGGGTACATCGTCGGCGGCAGTGCCGGTAACAATATTCTCGACTATTCGGCTTATACAACAGCAATTTCCGTAGACCTTACCTCCATGGATGTGCTCAACAGTGACGGCGAGCCCGGCGTTGGGCTGGCATCTGGAGTTAAAGGGATCAACGCGATCCAGGGGGTTGTCGGCAGCTCCGTTGCAGGTGATACGCTTACCGGTCCCCAGGGTGACAATACCTGGACCATCACCGCTGTGAATACCGGCACGTTGACCAGTACGGCAAGCGCCGATCCCTTCAGCTTTTCGGCAATCGAGAACCTGGTGGGTGCGACCGACTATAGCGATCTGTTCATTGTCAAATCAACGGGCGGCATCACCGGCACGTTGTCCGGAAACCCCTATGGTCTGGCTACGGGCACCGATGTTATTCAGGTGGATAACGGCAGTTTCGGCCAGGTCACGTATACCGTTTCTGATCGAAATTCCGGAACCATAACCCGTGATACGGACATGTTGAATTACACCGGCATCGAATCAGTTGTCGATCTGTCAACGTCAGCCAGCCGGACTTTCAATTATGCAGCGGACAAGACCGCTTACGTTGCCCTGAGCGGGTCCGCAGCATC
The DNA here is from genome assembly GCA_025355325.1 of Geobacteraceae bacterium. Taxonomy (GTDB): domain Bacteria; phylum Desulfobacterota; class Desulfuromonadia; order Geobacterales; family Pseudopelobacteraceae; genus JACRCG01. The sequence goes on along the minus strand of JANXZX010000056.1, from coordinate 78,957 downwards.
TACGGAACAGCAGACTACGCTGACATTAGGCGGCACCCTGCCTGCAGCAGGGACGGTCTGGAGTCTCAAGATCGACGGCACGGCCTACAACTACACAGTTCTTGCAACGGACACCACCCTGAGCAAGATTGCTACCGGGTTGGCAAATGCCATTACCACAAAGACCGGAAGCCTTTTCGGTGCCATTGCCAACGGAAAAGATATCACGATCTATCGCAAGGTCCCCGGTGACGGCTTCACCGTAACCGAGTTGGCTGCCCCTGCTGCATGCACGCTGCTGCAGACTTCGATCATGGCCAAGGCTGCATGGACCATCACGGTTGACAGCATTGCATATACCCATATTGTCTCGTTTGGCGAGGATCTCGTTGATATCGCCAATGCCCTGGCCGACGATATCAGAGCGGCAGGATATATTGCCAATGTCCAGGATAACGGCATTGCCATCACCAAGCTGGCTGCCGGCGCATTGGTGGTCACGACGAGCGTTCCGTTTGGACGTTCTGCGACGGTTGAGGCTCCCCCTGCTTTTGATGCCGGCATCAGCCTGACCAGGGATGATACCGGTACGATGAACATTGCCAGCACTACCGGCATGTTCGGCGCGTTCAGTTTTGTCGATCCCACAGCTACCCTCACGGTAAATGCCAGTACCGGCGACGATACTATCTATGTCGGCCAGTTTGCGACAGCAGCAACGCTGAATATCAACGGCGCGGCAGGCACAGACATTATCAGCTACGATGTCAAGGCCGGTCCGGCAGCGGCAATCGACACCACATCCGCCAAAACGGCAGTCGTAACTTTCACTGCCGCTGTTGCTCCCGCCGAAGGCGAATCATGGACCGTGACGGTCGATGACATCGATTATACCCATACGGTTCTTGACAAAGAGACCCTTGCACAGGTGCTGGGCGATCTCAGCAGCCAGATAGGCAGCGTGCCAGGGTACGCGGCATCCGTTTCCGGGGACAGCATAGCAATTGTCAAGCTCGCAGATGGTGCTCTTGCCGTCTCTACTTCCCTGTCCGCTGCCGCGCAGGCGGATGCGCTGACGGTGGCCGTCAATGAAATAGATACCGTTTTCAGCGGTACACCCGTTGTCGGCGAAAAGTGGACCATCAACGTCAGCTATAATGAGCATACCCCTGTATTGGAAATCGATACTCCCCACTCATCCGACTTCGTCCATACTGTCGTTACTGGCGATACTCTCGCCATTGTGCTGGCAGACCTCACGGCACAAATCGAGGCCTCGGCGGATTACGGCGCCACCCTTTCCGAAAATATCCTGATCATCACAAACAGCGACAGCCCCAATAACAGCGGACTGGCTGTCGCAGCGGAATTCGTGGCCTCAGCCACGACCACTATCGATACAACCACTGCAAAAACCGTTGTGGCACGCCTGGACGGGGCGCCGCTCAACGGTGATGTCTGGAAGCTGGAGGTTGATACCGTACCCTTCATCCATACCGTTTCAGGCAATGAATCACTGGCCCAGGTCACTGCCGACCTGGCAGCACAAATAACCGGCACCGCCGGTTATGTTGCCAGTGTAGACGGCAATGCGGTAGTGATTACCAGGATTGACGGCGCTGCCATGAGCGTGATTCCAACCGTGCCGGCTGCGCGGGCTCAAAGCATATCCTTCGGGGCCAACAGCGTAACGATTAATGGCAGGCTTGTGAATTTCAGCAATGTGGAAAGCGGTAAGAACATCATTGTCGATGCGACCAGCGGCCCGGATTCAGTCACCCTTAAACAGGCCGGCTCCGATTACATCGTCAGCGGCACTGCCTTCTCCGATATTACGATGACCGGCGCCGCTACAGCAGGCGTTCTTGATTCGCTGACAATTAATGGCGGGACCGGTGATGACACCATCACCATTGATTCGAGCATCGGCACATTCACCCCTGCCTTGACCCTGAATGGAGGGCTCGGCAGCGATACACTTGCCCTGGGCGCCACCAATTTCACCAGGCTGACCTACGGCACCAACAATGAAGTTGTCACCGGGACCGGTGCTGTCGATGACTACGTCTTTGACGCCAGGGTCTCGATAGCCAACAGGGTGGAGGTCACCCGCACGGATTCTACCCACATCCAAATCGTGGACAACACCGATATCGGCACTAATACGATAATTATACGGGACCCGCTCAAATCCCTCACCATCAATACCGGCTACAACGCACCGGCGACAACCGAGTATGTGCATCTTACCAATATCGGAATTTTCAACGCTGATCTTACGATCAATGGCGGCAAGCTCGACAAGGTCGAAGGCGCCGACACTGTTGTCATAACCGGAGATCTGACCTTGACCGGGCACGCTCTGACCATCACGGCAGATAACATAGAAGTCAAAAACACCATTTCAACAAGTTATGCCAGCGGGGCTGCCGGCAGCATCACCTTTAACGGTTATCACATCAATATTGATTCCGGGGCAAAACTGCTTGCCGTGGGAAGTGCCGCAGATGGTTCTGATTCCGGCAATATATCGTTGCTGGCGGTTGACGATATCGCCATGTGGACCCCCATGTTCAAAATCGATTTGTCCGATGTCGATGTAACCATTGGCACCAATGCCGAAATAACCGGTCGTGATGTCACCATACAGGCCACGTCCGATACGACCAAGCTCTTCCAGCTGGATGACCCGTTTGCCGATTTTTCGGTAAATCTTCTCGTCGGCATGTTCGAAAATCTTACCCAGAAAATTACCGGTGCTTCGGTTTCTAAATCGGATGCCGCAATTGATATCCAGGCCGGGGCAACGATTCATGCGGCAAATTTTGTAGCTGATGCAAGCAGCACGGTAAAAGTAAAACAGTCGTCTTCCTATGGCCCGGCCATTGGCATTGCCATAACCAGCTCCACTGTGAGCTTTGCGGGAAATATCACGACGAGCGGAGATGCCACATTCCGTTCCTCGACTGACCAGACACTTGATGTAGTCTCCGACATGTCCGGCAAAAAGGGTATCGCCGGCACGCTGGCGATCGGCGTGATCTCTTCCGAGTCAGATGTCACGGTAACCAATGACGCCGTACTCAGGATCCACGGAAATCTCTACGTAAATGCCGAGACCTCGGACGCTACCCGGATTATGGCACGATCCACCGCCGGAGAAGACGGTTCAGTCGGGATTGCAATCGCCATAGACGTCGAAAATGGCCATACCAATGCATTCCTTGACGGCAATGCGGAAGTTGATGGTGAAATTCAGGTCAACGCCGTCATGTCGCAGAGTTCGGTCAATATCACCAAGGGGATGGTTATCCCCTCCACAAGCATCGGTACGTCTGCTTCTGCAGGCACAGGCTCCGATTCGAAGGGCGACCTTCTGGATGATGCCCCGGGGGCAATCGGCGGTGTCCTGTGGAAAGGAATTAAGTCCGTAGTCGGCAAGATATGGAAAAAAGAGGCGACCACCAACAATTCCACCCCTGAAAAACCCGCCTCGCCGGAGCCGTCATACGATGTTGCCGGCTCAGTTGCCTTTGCGCTGGACAATAATTTCGCGACGGCACGGATCGGTGACGGCAAAGCTGATAACAATGGAAGCAACATAATTGTCAAGGCTGGTGATGCGATAACAGTGTACGGTTCGGTCACCAGTTCCCCCTACGTCGGAGCCAGTTCGTCAACAGCAACCAGACCTGAAGATTCGGAGTCGAAGACACCCCCTCCAGCGGAAAACAAATTTTCCGGATCATTGGCGGTTACAATCGGTCTCTACGAAAACAACGCTCAGGCGTTCATCAACACCGGGGCAGTCATAGATGCCGGCGGCGCGCTCTCGGTACAGTCAGAGGCGCTCAACGACTGGGCGATGACCGGTTACATCAATATTGCGCAGCCATGGATGGAGAAGCCCACCTACACCACCGAGGAAGCGGATCCGCACGTCAGCGTGACCAACGGCGATATCGTCGAAGTGCGTGCAAATCACACCGGCGGAGGAGATGTCGGGACGTGGTACGAATATGTCGGCTCGGCATTGAATCGCAATATCAACCTGTTGACCGAAGATTTTACCGATACGTCGCTCTGGGAATCCCATAACCAGTGGCTCAGGAAGATTGACGCGAGCTGGAGAAATCTTTCCACCTATCTGAACGGTGACCTGGGAATTGCCAACTGGTTTGCCAATGATTGGACATCGGCAACCGCATCCGGCGACAAGCTTGCCCTTGCCGGCGCCATCACGGTAATGAATCTTACCAGTTCATCCCAGGCATATATCGCGAATGACGCCAAAATAAACCAGAATATTGCTCACACCGGCGATCAAAATGTCGCGGTACTGTCTACAAACCATAATCAGTCGGTGCATTTTGTCGGCAACATATCATTGCCGGATTTTTCAGTACCGAATATTTTCGGGGCGGGCAAAAAACTGATTAACTCCAAAGGGGAAAAATGGAAGGATATTCTGAAGGAGAACACCCTTGACAAGCTTCTCCCGGTCAACGGCAAAAAAGGAGCGGTTGGCGTAACCTTTGGCCTGTTCATGTATAATGACACAAACACGGCAAAGATCGACGACGGGGTTACGCTGTACGCTGACAGTCTGAACGTCGATGCGGCGACTGACATTCTGGACTTTTCGGTAGGCGCTTCCGGAGGCCAGTCGGATAACATAGCGGTGAACGGCGCTGCCTTTGTCAATATCATTACAAACCATACCCTTGCCCAGATTGCCAATGGCGCGGTTCTCACCGTCGGATCGGCGCTTGCCGAAGATCCGCTCGATCCGGCCACGGATCCGTCCAGGAACGGTTCGATCAGGGTGGAAGCCACAGACCATGTCCTTATTGTCTCTGCCGCCGGCGGAATTACCGGGTCAGGGAAAACGGGAGTCGGCGCTTCGGCGGGTGTGAATGTCATTACGCGTGATACCCAGGCGGTGATCGGTGACCTCGCCAGTGACTCGTCATCCGGTTCAAAAGGTTCCATAACGTCACACGGCACCATCCGCGTAACTGCCGACAACAATGGTTTTATCGGCAATTTTGCCGTTGCCGGCAGTGTCGCCATTGCCTCCAAGGAAAATGAACCGGCCCAGGAAACCAAGCCGAAGCCATTCAGGGGCACCGGAGGAACACAGGGAAGCGATGGTTCAAGCAAGAGCAATAAGGCGTTGGGCGACTGGCAAGGAAAGTGGGGCGATCTTCTCAAGGATCTTCAAACCAATACGACGAAACTGTCGAAGGGTCAGAAGGTTGCTGATGTAACGAATACGGTAACCAAGCAAACCCCGGGGAATCCAAAGAGCAAGTCGGCAGCCGCATTTGCGGGTTCAGTCGGCGTGAACGTCATCGATGACGACGCCCGCGCCTATATCCTGAATAGCGGCGCCATAACAATTACCGGCATGACCGAGCATTTTGACGGCACACTGATAGACAATACCGGCATCTTCTCCGTCTCAGCGCTGAACGATAGCGACATCATCTCCGTGACCGGCGCCATGGCAATCGCCAGCGGCAGCGGCGGCGGCTCTTCGACCGGAGTGGCGGGCGCATTTGGCATTAATGTTCTGAGCGGCACCACCGATGCCTTTATCGATGGGGCCACCAGCCTCAATGTGGCAGGACTTGCCATAGATGCGACACGAACCGGCTGGGATGTCTCACTGGCGGCCGGCCTTGCTGCGGCAGTTTCACGAGGCGGCGACAAGGGGGGGACTGCGGTAGCCGGTTCCGTCGGAGTGAATGTTTCCACCTATACCGTTGAAACCGGTCTGCGCAACATAGCGGGAGCGGTCATCGTAAACGGTGACACTGAACTTATTGCCCTGGATGACTCGAACCTCATCGCAGTTGCAGGTTCCGCGGCATTTGGCGGCAAATCCGGTTTCGGCGCTGCAATCGGCTTCTCCTATACCGGAAATATCATCCGTTCCCAAATCTCTGCGCTGCCCAACTTCAAACATACCGGCAAGCTGGATGTCCTTGCCACCAGTGATAATCTCATCGTGGCGGTGACCGCTTCGGCAGGTGTCGCCACAGGTGCCCAGAAAGGGACCGGCGGTGCCGGCACCGTCACGGTCAATATCGTCAAAAACACCGTTGACGCAAAGATTGTCGGGACAACAACCACTACGGATTCTACCGGAAACATCACGCTGTCCGCCATTGACACCACCTCCATTTACTCATTTGCCGGGGCCTTCGGTTTCGGTAAAGACGCCGGTATTGGCGCTGCCTTCGCCGCAACTGTGGTCGCCAATACTCTGACGGCCGCAGTCGAAACCTCGATCCTGCATACCACCGGTTCCTTTACCGGAACGGCTGCCGAGTCCGGAACAATCGTCACCCTGGCGGCTGCCGGCGCCGGATCGAAAAAAACAGCTATTGCCGGTTCGGTTGCGATGAACCTGTTCATCAATACTATTGACGCTCATATATCTGACAGCACTATCCTGGCCGGCGCCGTTGCCCTGACCGCTGAAGATCTTGAGATCAGCGTGGCACTGGGTGGCGGTGTAGCAATCGCCGCATCTGCCGGAAGTTCCGCCGTCGGTGCAGCTATCGGTGTAAATCTGGTATTCAACAACGTAACGGCAACAGCACATACGGCCATCATAAATTCGCAATCTACCATTGATATCAATGCGCTCTCCCAGGAAGTTGTTGTAAGTGTCACGCTTGGCGGTGCTGGAGGGGAGAAGTTTGCCCTGGGCGGTTCGATATCTGCCAACGTGCTGATGAGCACGGCTGAAGCGAAGGTTACCGGAGGTTCTGATCTTGATGCCACAGGCAATATCGGCATCAAGGCAAATGACAGTGCCACTGTAGTTGTTATTGCAGGCGGATTTGCCGGCTCATCGCAGAACGCCGTCGGCGTAGCCGCTTCTACGGTGTACGAACAAAATACTATTCGCGCCAACATCGACGCTTCTTCGGTGACTTCATCCGGTGGAGCGGTATCGCTCATCTCCGGTATTGCACCACCAGCAACAGCGGTGGATCCTTCCAAAATAGCAATCGGAACATCCAGTGTTGCCCTGCCCGATTTTGGGAGTTCGCAGGTTGTCAACCTGACTGTTGCCGGTTCCGGTGCCGGTAAAGTAGCCGTCGGCGCTGCAATCTCGGTAAACATCATCAACAACACCATTGATGCAAGCATCACCAACGGCTCCATCATAAATGCCGATCATGATGTCACCCTTTCGGCAAAAGACATGTCTGTTATAGATGCGCTGGCTTTGGGTGCTGCCGGTGCCGGCAAGACCGGTGTCGGTGCAGCCGCTTCAGCCAATGTTATCACCAATGAGATCAGCACCCTGATCAGCGGCTCCGAAGTAACTTCATCCGCCGGTGCTGTCACCCTCACTTCTCAATCGTCCGCGATTATCCGGTCACTCGGTATAGGTGTTTCAGGTTCCGGCGATGTTGCCGTTTCAGTCACGGCACTCGGCAATGCTGTCGGCAATAGTGTGACATCCATCATTACCGGCTCCACCGTCAAAGCGTATGCCGATGTCGAAGTCACCGCACTGGATATTGCGCCTTCCATTATTCCGACCTCATGGATGTTGACAGACGAGGAGCAGGCGGATCTGGATACCTTCCTGAGCGGCTCACCTATCGATCCTTCCGGCAACATCATGGCTATCATGGTCAGCGTCGCCGGTTCCGGTAAAACAGCGGTCGGCGTGGCGATGATGGGTAACGTAGTAACCAACACCGTCAAGGCTGATATCATTGATTCAACAGTGCTTGCCGGTTTCAATTCAACAACTCTGCAGATGGAAGACATCAGCTCCGATGTCAAGCTGACGGCTCTTTCAAAGACCGGCATCTTTGCGATCAGCGTCGGTGTGGGCGCTTCCGGAAATGTTGCGGTACAGGCAACCGGCTTCGGCAATGTAATTACCAACTCGACAGAAGCTGAGATTTCCGGAGGTTCAATAGTAAGATCCGGCGGTCTCATGGATCTGACTGCCAGAGATCAGGCGCAGATTCGCGCAATCGGGGTGAGCATTGCCGCTTCCGGCAGTACCGCCGTGTCGGCCATTATCGGTGCTAACGTCGTTGTGAACAGCGTCAATGCCGTGATATCCGGTTCAACTGTTTCTGCAGCCGGCAATATTGCCCATGACTACCTATCATCAGAAACCGTCGCACTCCAGGAAGGTAAGCGCGTTCTAGCCGGTGGTATCGTGTATGAATACCTGGGGGCTGATCTGGCTTCCGCAAATCTGGCAACGCAGACGTATACCAATACCGAGCTTTGGAACAGGGTTGATGCGGTCGAGCTGAACGCACTTTCCGATGCCGATATTATTGGTTTTGTCTGCGGTGTTGGTGCTTCAGGAACAACGGCGGTGCAGGTATGGCTGGCTGCAAATGTGATTACAAATACGACTGAGGCTGAGATAAGGGATGATTCGGATGTAACATCCGGCGGTGCCGTGACTCTTGCGGCAGAAAACAGCTCAAGTATTGATGCAATAGCAATCGGAGTGGCGGCATCCGGCGGTACCGGTGCTGTCGGCGTGGGGCTTGCTGCGAACGTAATTGCAAATACCACACAGACTGATATCAATAATTCTACCGTCAAGTCAGGTGTGAAATCAGATGGCACTACGGTGCTGAACGCCAACGCAGATATTTCATTGGTTTCAGAATCATCAGTAATAATCCGCTCACTGGTTATCGGAGTTTCGGCTTCCGGAGGTTTTGCCGTACAGGTAACAGCACTGGGCAACGCAATCATCAACACGGTAGCTTCAACAATCGGTGGCGATTCGTCTGTCACAGCGACCGGTGATGTGACTCTTTCTGCCGAAGATGTTGCCCCGAGTTTGATCCCGGACTGGATTCTTTCCGCCGAAACAGCGACCAAAGTGAATGAGGCTCTTGACAAGTCTCCTATCAGCCTTCAAGGGAATATCTTTGCCCTGACAGTCAGCGTTGCAGGTTCAGGCGGTCCGGCTGTAAACGTGGTTCTGGTCGGCAATACGATCATCAACAACATCTCGACATCAATCGACAACTCAACCGTTATAGCAACATCCGGAAACGTAACGCTTACGAGTTTATCCGATGCACGGATTGTGGCAATGACTGTCGGCGTTGCCGGTTCCGGCGGACTGGCAATCAATGTCACCGGTTTTGGTGACGTGATAGTAAATACGGTAACCTCCACAATCACCGGCGGTTCGACGGTAACAGCCGGCAGCATAGTCTCTCTGAGCGCTGACGACACGGCAGACATTACCGCCATCGGCATCGGCATTGCGGCATCAGGCGGCGGAGCCCTGAACGTAATTGCCGCAGTTAATGTGATTACGGACACAGTCCGCAGTCAGATTGATGACTCGACAGTAACAAGCGGCGCGGCTATGAACCTGACGGCACTGTCGCAGGCGTCGATTCTCTCCTTTGTCGGCGGTGTCGCTGCCGACAGTTCCTTATCTGTCTGTGTTGTGCTTGCAGGCAATGTTGTCTCCGATACGACCGAAGCCTTGATCACCAATAGCGGGACGGCACTTAAGCCGGTGCATGCCGGTGGCGCAGTTACCTTAACCGCAAATAATATCACCACTATCGATGCTCTCGCCTTCGGCGTTGCCGCATCCGGCGGCGGCGCCGCAGGCGCTGCTCTTGCCGCAAACGTCATTGTCAACACGACTCGCACCAACATCAGCGCAACAACACTGACTACTGACAGCACTCTTACTCTTACTGCCGAATCTTCGGCAATAATCAGGTCGCTCGCCATAGGTGTATCCGGTTCAGGCGGTTTTGCACTGCAGTTGACGGCGATCGGCAACTCCATTGCCAATACGGTGACCTCTACGATCAGCGGCAATTCTGTTGTCACCGCTGCCAACAGCGTAAGCCTGTCGGCACAGGATATCGCACCGAGCATGATCCCGTTCATGGATGCTAAGGGGGGTATGGCACCTGATAATGATCCGGATGCTGACGGCAAGACAACCAAGGACAAACTTTCTGACTCTCTGGCAAAATCGCCAATTACTCTTGACGGTAACATTCTGGCGATCACAGTCAGCGTTGCCGGTTCCGGTGGTCCTGCAATCAACGCTGTGCTGGTCGGCAATACAATCACTAACACGATAACTTCTGATATCAGCAATTCAACAGTTCACTCCACCACTGGTTCGGTTTCCCTGACGACCGAATCTGACGCCCGTATCATAGCTCTGACTGTAGGTGTTGCCGGTGCCGGTGTAGCTGCTATAAATGCTACCTGCTTCGGCGATGTGATTGTGAACAATGTAAGCTCCACGATAAACTCTTCCACCGTAACAGCCGGAGGCGCAGTAACACTTTCAGCAACTGACGGCGCCCACATAACCGCTCTTGGTATCGGCGTTGCCGCCTCCGGTGGCGGTGCTTTTAACATTATTGCCGCAGCCAACGTGATAACCGACAACGTCAGAGCCAACATCAGCAGTTCAACAATAACCGCCGAAGGAGCTTTGACCCAGACCGCCCTGTCAAATGCCAACATCCTCTCGTTTGTCTGCGGCGTAGCGGCTGACAGCACGGCAGCAGGAACTGTAGTGTTGGTTGGCAACGTCATAGTAGACACAACCGAAGCCTTGATTTCTGACGATGGCAACGGCACTCGTCTGGTTCATGCCGCGTCAGTCTCCATGGATGCCGAGAACACCAGCAGCATCGACGGCCTCGCCTTCGGTGTGGCAGCATCCGGCGGCGGCGCCGGTGGTGCCGCCCTGGCGGCAAATGTAATCGTCAACAAGACGAATACCGGCATCAGTGGCACGAAACTCACCAGCGACAGCACCCTTACCCTTGATGCCACATCTTCGGCGATAATCAGGTCACTCGCCATAGGTGTATCCGGTTCAGGCGGTTTCTCGCTACAGTTGACGGCAATAGGCAACTCCATTGCCAACACGGTAACCTCCACAATCAGTGCCACTTCCGATGTCACCGCAGCCGGTGACATAAGCCTGTCTGCCTCGGATATCGCACCGAGCATGGTCCCCTTCATGGATGCCATGGGCGGCATGGCCCCGAATAACGATCCGGATATCAAGGGTAAAACCAGCAGGGCCAAGCTATCTGATTCCCTGGCCAAATCGCCCATTTCCCTTGACGGCAACATCCTGGCCATAACGGTCAGCGTGGCCGGATCCGGCGGCGGTGCCATCAATGGCGTTCTGGTCGGCAACACGATCACCAACACGATTACAACAGATATCAGCAATTCAGAGGTTCACTCCACCACCGGTTCGGTCTCCCTGACGACCGAGTCCGATGCCCGCATCATGGCCCTGACGGTCGGTGTTGCCGGTTCCGGTGCTCTTGCCATCAACGTTACCGGTTTTGGCGATGTTATTGTTAACAATGTCAATGCGACGATAAACGCCTCGACGGTGACAGCGGGGGACGCAATAACTTTGTCCGCCACCGATGGTGCTCACATCACGGCGCTTGGCATCGGTGTCGCTGCCTCCGGCTCCGGATCGTTCAATGCTCTTATGGCTGCCAACGTGATCATTGACACGGTCAAGGCCAACATCAGCGGATCCGCGATAACGGCCGGCGGCGCCCTGACCCAGACCGCCATCTCAAACGCCAACATCCTCTCGTTTGTTTGTGGGGTGGCTGCTGACGCATTAGCAGCAGGAACCGTTGTCCTGGTAGGTAATGATGTCACCGACACAACCGAGGCAATTATTTCCGATAATGGCAGCGGGACACGTCTGGTTCATGCTTCCTCGGTGTCGCTTGGTGCTGAGAACACCACCAGCATCGACGCACTTGCCTTTGGCGTTTCTGCTTCCGGCGGCGGCGGTGGAGGTGCTGCACTGGCAGCGAATATTATCGTCAACAAGACAAATACCGGCATCAGCGGCACGAAGCTGACCAGCGACGGCACCGTTACCCTTGACGCGGAATCATCCTCAATTATCAGGTCTCTGGCCATCGGTGTATCCGGTTCCGGCGGTTTTGCGCTACAGCTTACCGCCATAGGCAACGCCATTGCCAACACTGTTACTTCGACAATCAGCGCCACTTCGAATGTTACCGCAGCCGGCAATATCAGCCTGTCAGCCCAGGATGTTGCGCCGAGCATAATCCCTCTGTTCGATGCCCTGGCTCCCGACGACAATCCTGATTCAGGCGGCAAAACAACGAAAGATAAATTATCCGGATCCCTTACGGATTCACCCATTAGCCTCAACGGCAATATCCTCTCTTTGACGGTCAGCGTGGCCGGTTCCGGCGGTGCGGCAATTAACGGCGTGCTGGTCGGCAACACCATCACCAACACCATTACCTCTGACATCAGCAATTCAACGGTACATTCGACCGCAGGAAACGTTTCTCTGAAGAGCCTCTCCGATGCGCGGATTATTGCTGTCACCGCCGGCGTAGCAGGATCCGGCGCTCTCTCCATCAATGTCACCGGTTTTGGCGATATTATCGTTAACAACGTAAACTCAACGATAAATGCCTCTATCGTAACGGCAGGCGGTGGACTGACGCTGCTTGCCGAAGATTATTCGGATATTACGGCAATTGGCCTTGGCATTTCCGTATCAGGTGGCGGTTCATTCAATCTTATTGCCGCCGCCAACGTGATCACCGATACCGTCAAGGCAAATATCAGCGGATCATCGGTCACAACCGGCGGGGCTCTGACCCAGACCGCAGTTTCCAAGGCGGCCATAACCTCATTTGTTGCCGGTATCGCTGCTGATGCCTCTGCTGCCGTAGGTTTGAATCTGGCAGGCAACGTGGTTAGAGACACAACCGAGGCGTTGATCAAAGGCAGCGGCACAACCCTTCTGCCGATGGATATCGGTGGAGCGGTCACATTGACTGCCACTAATACCACCAGCATTGACAGTATCTCCTTCGGGCTTGCGGCAGCCGGAGGTGGTGCAGGGGTTGCGGTTCTTTCCGAAAATTACGTTGAAAACAGCACCAGATCAGGCATAAGCAACTCGTACCTCACAACGGATTCGTCCCTTACTGCAAACGCTATATCGTCAGCCATCATCCGTACCCTTAACATGGGCATTGCCGGATCAGGCGGCTTCTCGATCTCGATTTCTGCTCTGGGCAATACCATCATTAATACGGTTGAGTCGAATATCTCCGGTTCAACCGTCACGGCATCCGGTGCAATCACGCTTTCGGCTACCGACAAGGCACCTGATACCTTTGCAGACTGGATGGTTTCGGGTACCAACAAAGATAAACTTGATGATGCTCTAAAAGATTCACCCATTGGTGATCTTTCCACAACAAATATCCTGGCGGTCAATGTCAGCTTGTCATTCTCCGGTTCCTGGGCAATCAACATCGCGCTGATGGGCAATTCCATAACCAATACAATCCAGGCCGATATCATCAACTCCAATGTCACCGGCTATTCGGCCCTGACCCAGACGGCTCTGTCCGATGCAAAAATTATCGCGCTTTCCGCCGGTGTAGCCGCATCAGCTGATGTTGCCATAAACTTCACCGGCTTCGGCAACGTGATCAAGAACACGGTTGATGCCTCCATACGGGATTCCTACGGTAAAAATGTAACGTTGACCGGCCTGGCCTCACTGTCGGCGCGTGATGAAGCGACCATCACATCTATCGGCCTTGGTCTTGCGATTTCCGGAGCGGTTGGGGTGAACGGCGTTGTCGGCTACAACGGGATTATAGACACCATCACGTCGCAGGTATCGGGATCCAAAGTTGACAGCGGCGGCCTGACACTTGAGGCGAAGGCCGATGCCGATATTTTCAGCTTTGTCGGTGGTCTTGCTTTTGGTGGCCTGATAGGGGCACAACTGTCGCTGGCAATAAATGAGATCGAAAACACGATTGATGCATCAATTATCAATTCCGGCGCAACTCGCTCGACGGTGACCTCTGTCGGCAATTTGTCAATTTCAGCAACAGACAGTTCTGCCATTGATTCGGTAGCCCTTGGCCTGGCCGGTGGGGTAGTCGGCGCTGCAGGTGCAGCGGCATCCAAAAATCTGATCTCGAACAACATTACATCAACAATCACCCTGTCCGATGTCAACGTGACATCCGGCAATATTGCGCTCACCTCCACGTCCTCCGACATCATCCGTTCCTACTCGATCGGCCTGGCCGGAGGAGGGCTCGCGGCACTCAATGCGTCACTCACGCTGAATGAACTGAGTAACACTATTACGGCGACCACTGTCAGTGCAAACGTCACGGCAAGCGGCGGTATCTCTGTATCTGCTTTGGATTCTGCGCCGGTAGTTGGTGCCGGGGCGCTGGGGGTTGGTTCGGCTGTCGATGATGTTCTTGCCCTGCTGGACGGCAAAACAGTCAACCCGAATGCCAACATCGTCTCATTTGCCGGCAGCATATCCGTTTCTGCCGGAGTGGGAGCTGGCGCCGCCGTTGCCACCAACACCATCAACAACATCGTAACGGCAGAATATGTAGATTCGGCAATAACCTCCAACACATCGGATGTGAACGCCACCGCTGATACCTCGTCACGTATTGCGACGCTTTCAGCCGGTTTCAGCGCTGGCTTGGGAGCAGCAAACGCATCTGTATCGGTCAATGCCATAACGAACACGATTACTGCCGACATACGGGGCACATCAACGGTTTCCGCCGGAAATAACATCAATCTGAATGCGCTTGACAAGGCCGCCATAGATGCACTGACATTCAGTCTTTCCGGTGGTGTTGTCGGGATTGGCGGCTCGATCATAACCAACACGGTTACCAACACTACAAAAGCGTATATTGCAGGTACATCAGCAGGAGCCAAGGCGAAAATTACCAATGCCAAGCTTCTTTCCCTTACCGCGCACTCTGATTACAGCATCAATGGCAGAAGCCTTGGTGCTGCAGTAGGAGTGGCCAGTGCAGGCGCTTCCGTCACCGATATAACAGTCAATGGCTCAACTACAGCTTATATCGGCGATTACGTCGAGGTGGGCAAAGAGGCGGGCAAATCCGTCACGAACGTATCAATCCTGGCAGATTCGGATATCGTCATATCCTCCAGTGCCTACGGGCTTTCCGGCGGCCTGGTCAGCGGCAGCGGAAACGAGGCAAAACTGCTGGTCAACCCGTCGATAGAGGCGTACATCGCCGGGACCGCCCAGGTGACCACCACAGGCGATATCACCATGGGCGCCGATGCCGCAGTCACCGCCGATGTCGACGCCTTCGGGGTAAGCATGGGCGGCGTGGCCATCGGTGTTTCACTGGCCAAGGCCGATGTCAAACCGACCATCAGGACTTATATCGGCGGCGGCGCAGTTATCAGCGGCCGCCATGTAGATATGACTTCCGGAGCCACCATCACCGCAACCGCCTATGGCAATGCTTCCGGCGGCGGTGTTCTTGCCGGTAACGGCGCGGATGTGGATGCACTCGTCACGCCTACCATCATGGCCTTTATCAGCGATGGCGCGGCCCTGACCCTGAGCGGCATCCTGACAATTACTTCGAAGGCCGAAGATAAGGCAAAGTCCAAGGCGGAAGGTTTGACCATCGGCCTTGTCGGCGTTGGCGTTATCCTTTCCGACGCGGTGGTTACGCCCGATATGGACACCTATATCGGCAATGCCCAGGTCAGCGCCTATGGCATCAACCTGCAGACGCTGCACAATTACACCACGGGCGGCGTTCTCATCAACAAGGGGGCGGAAGCATTTGCGTCGGCACCTGGCGGCGGGTTGGTAGTCGCAAATGGTGCGGTTGCAGTTGCCACCTCATCGGCTCAGGTTGATACAAGAGTAAATTCGGGGGCACGGCTCACGACGGGCGGTTCTATCTCGCTGCTCTCCCGTTCAGACAATACGGCGACGGTAAGCAGCGGCACCACATCGATTGGCCTGGTTGCAATAGGCGCTGTTTCTGCTACCTCTTACAGCACCGGCACTACGCTTGCCCATATGGATTCCGTCACCGCCACGACTGGCAGCAATTTGTCGATTGTTGCCGCAGCATCCAACACGTCGTCAGCGGTTGTCGATTCCGTCACCGGCGGTCTCCTTGCCATTGGCGGAGAAAATGCGGCAAAGGCGAATATCACGCCGGTCGTCAGCGCCTATGCCGTTAACTCGACACTCAGGGCAGGCGGCGACCTGACCGTTTCCGCAAGCGATGTAGTCAGCTCCAATTCCATCGCCAGGGGCGTCAGCGGCGGCCTGCTGACCGTCGGGGTCAGCAGTGCAACCTCGACCGTTACACCCAATGTGACGGCCTATCTTGGCGGCGGCTCCAAAACCATCTCCGCCAATACCCTGTCGGTGCTCGCTTCCGTCGCATACCCGACAAGCGGCTATTCGGCCAAGGCCTATGCAACCGGCAGTTCAGGCTCACTCATCGGCGTCAACGCCACATCCAGTTCGGCAACCACGTCCGGCAGCGTTACCGGTTATATCGCCGACAACACGACCCTTTCGGTTGCCAGCGCGGTTACGGTCAACGCTACCGGCAACAGCAGGCAGGATGCCAATGTGGACAGCAGCACCTACGGCATGGTTGCGGCAGGTGCCAATAATACCTACGCCACCTCCAGCCTGACCACGTTATCATACCTGGGCAACGGTATCACCATTGCGTCCGGCAGCCCGGTCGGCGGGCTTGTTGACGGCCAGATTTATTACGTTATCGTTGACAATGTCCGGACCTTTACCCCCTCCAGTGCGGTCAGCGGCCAATGGATCGACCTGGGCGCAGACCACGGCCTCACAACCGGAGAGCAGATCTCCTACAATACCGGATCATCGTCCAATACCGCCGTTGGCGGGTTGACCAACACCGGCACCTATTTCGTCGAGGTGGATTCCGCCAGCCCGAACCGTATCCGCCTGTACAGTGTACTCACAACCAACTTTGACTCGGCGACCTCGACCTTCAAGGTGCGCAACAGTGACGGCACCTCGGGCGGTACCCAGACGGCGATCACCCTGAACGGCACCGCTGCAACCGGCACCGGCCACCGGTTCAACATTCTCAACCCGACACGGGTAAAGCTTGCGTCCTCTTACTCCAATGCCACCAGCATGACCGGCTCGACACCGACCCCGGTTGCCGTCAACCTGACCGATCCGACTGTATTCGGCTCTGGGCATACGCTTACCGCATCATCCAGCTACAATCCACAGACGTTCACCTTCAGTCCTTTAACCGCGCTAAACTCGGCACGGGATTCGATCCAAATCGGCAGCGGCAATGGCCTTGCCACCGGCGATGTGGTCATCTACCGCAAGGGCAACGGTCCGGCACTGCTGGTTTCAGCCACAGGCGACGATAGTAATTTCGCCGGCTCCGTGGCCGGCAGCGGCGGTTTGATCGCCGGCTCCGCCTCAGAAGCGACGGTTACGGCTGCAAGCACTACCATCGCATTCATAGGCGATGATGCCAGCGCGTCCAAGAACAACCTCAGCGTATCGAGCCTGAAGGTCTTCTCCGGCCATACGGCACGGTTCGACAGCAAAACGGATTCCATGTCCGCAGGCGGCCTGAACGTCAGCGGTTCCACGGCAAGCAACACAGACACCAGCGTTGTACTGGCCAAGGTTGGCGGCAACTCCGTGGTCACAACGCTGGACTTCCAGATAGACGCCACAAACACCACCAGGAAGAATCTGCTCGGCCCGGATCAGTACAATGTCAAGGCTGGGCAAGGGGGTGTGCTCAACGGCAACTCGGCTGAAAGTATCACGGTCATTTCAAACTACACCTATGCCACGGTCGGTGCGGGCGCAAACATCAACGTCATCGGCAGCGCGCTTAATCCGGGCAATTTCCTCGTTTCATCCTTCAATGATGTGGAAGGGTACGACGATGTCAAGCTGGACTCCGGCGGCCTGATCAACTGTGCATCGGCGGTCAGCCATATCCTTGCCGACACCAACGATGCCATATCATCCATAGGCGACAATGCCATCATCACCACGGTGGGTAATGTTGACCTGCAAAGCCGTACCCGAGGCGTCATCAAGGTCGAGCCACAGGTTCACACCTACGGCCTCGCCTCGGCGGCGGCGGTGGACGGCCTTGCCCGTATCCATGCCAATGACCAGGCGGTGATCGGCGGCAATGTGACCATCAACGCCATGGGGACTCTTAACCTCCTTGCCGGCAGGAACCGCGATGGCGTCAGAAGTGAGTACGCCATCACTTCCCGCGGCGACGAACTAAACGCCTCGGCACTTCCGATCAACCTCCTCAAGTCCCACGGCGAGGTGGTAGAGTACAACAGTGTCACCGTCGGAACCGGTTCCAGTCTGAAATTCGGACGTGATGCAAAACTTGAGGCCGAACGGTACAGCCCGACCATAATCAAGGCCTCCGGTGTGGGCAAGAGCTGGCTCTCTGCCATCGCCGACGGCATCAACAGCCTGAGCGGCGGCGGTGTGTCCGACGAGATGAAGGGTGGCACATCCAAAGACGACCGGTTCACCACGGTGACCGTCAACGGTACAATCGAAGTGGGAACCCTGAAGAATCAGTCCATCGTCATCCCGAAGGATTTCGCCACCAACCCCAACGCTGTCATCACCAGGACAGAGGGAATGCCCAATCCTGTCCTGAGCACCGAATCGGTTGCCTCCAACCTGATCAAGGAATGGCAGCACTGGCAGGATCTGAAGCTGATGTATGCCGGCAACTCCACCGCAGTTGCCGCCTTTAACAATGAAATAAGCAGGGTTGAATCCCAGATGCGGGAAATCGGGCTCTACAATGCGACCCTCGGCGTTTACCTGGCTGCCTATGCAGCGCCCTATGTTACCCTGTCCGATATCTGGGCCCAGGCCGGCATCATCAGAATCAATGCTGACAACTTCACCGGCTCCGGCTCCCTCAAGGCCCCGGGTGACGTCACCATCTCCATCGAAAACAACAGCCCGGCTATCCTGCGCCTGAACAAAATCACCATCCCGGATAACGGCGGCGGTGTGGTCATGTTCAATGGGGCCGTTGTCTCCAGCAATACCGAGATCCTTAACAAGACTCCGGAACTGGCAAAGAATTTCAGTTTTACGGTCACCAAGACCGGCAGCACCCCACAGATCATCATCAAGAACAACTTCAGCGATGAAAACCCGGTCAATACGTCCGATCCGGTCTACAAAAACTTCATGACACCGTCGGTCGAGCTCAACGGCGATATCAGCAACGTGTTGGGCGCCGTTACGATCACCTCTCAGGGGAGTATTTACTCCAACGCCAATATCTCGGCCGGAACGCTTACCATGACCACCGGCCAGAATTTCGTCCAGAGCTACATAGACGCCCTGTTCACGGCGGGCAACAATCCCGGCACGGCCTGGAGTAGCGCCCAGACTGCGGCTATTGACTCCGGCGGGAGCAGCTACAGCGTCACCGCCGGCAGCGGCGGGTCAAGCACCCTCAACAGTGCCGTGTCCAGCGCTCTTGCAGCCAATGTCACCAGTACCGTGACCCTGGATGATACTGCTTCGGCCAATCAGGCAAATTCGCTGAACGGCAAGGGGAATATCATCGCCGCCAATAACGTGTATATCAGCGCGAAATACCTGAATATCGCCGGCACGGTCCAAAGCGGGATGCCGGTTCGCACGGTGACTGTCGATAGTTCCACGGACAGCGCACGAATCGATGCGGCCAAGATTGCCTATGCTCTGTACCGCAACGGCACAACGACCATTACCAAGGCAATAGCCGACGCCAATGGTTTCAACAGCACCGCTTCCGTCAAGGTCTTCGGCACAACCGGCTATGGTGATACGGTAGTCGGCAGCAGCTGGTTCGGCGAACCGATAATCGAATCCGGTGAAATTAAAGTGTCGCTCACCAGTTACCTGATTACCGCTTTCGGCATTACCACCGACGACTGGAATTCGTTCGTCCTGCCTTCGGACGGCAGCGACAACATCAAGGTCAACTTCAACGTCGAGAAGAACCGTCTCGAAGCATGGGCGGCCCAGGTGGCTGGCGGCTACATGGAGCTGTTCGGCCAGGTCGTGAGCACCGGCGGCGGCAATCT
This sequence comes from Geobacteraceae bacterium, assembly GCA_025355325.1. Lineage (GTDB taxonomy): Bacteria > Desulfobacterota > Desulfuromonadia > Geobacterales > Pseudopelobacteraceae > JACRCG01. Next base: position 58,947 of record JANXZX010000056.1, on the reverse strand, counting down.
GAACGTCTTGGACGGCTACGGCAGCATCAAGATCGACAACGAGACCGGGTATGAGCTGGTCATCAACAAGCTTGATGCCGGCAGCGGCGTCCACGGCAAGCTGAAGATCACCGACACCTCTTTCCAACTGGCCAATGGCGACCTGAAGGTCACGGAATATTACCGGAACCTGATAACCGGCCAGGTCAACGTCAAAACCTATTACCAGGCAGACACCCTTACGTATGGCGAGAGCATTGTCGATCCAACCAATGCCGGGGCTCGCACTGCCGTGTACAATCCTTTGGCCAACATGCGCTACTACTGGTCCAACGGCCAGAACTTCCAGACCAAGACCACCACTACCTACGCCAGTTCCGCGTGGCTGGGGATCGATGCCCTGGTTGCCGATCCGGGCAACATCATTGAAGGCCCGTACCGCGAAAACATCGATCCGAAGCCGCTGCGCGAACCGGGCGAATACGTCCAGGTTTCCTCGGATACCAGTGACTATTCCTACAACTATTTCACCATCGATACCGGTGATCCTGTGACGTCGAGCCGCAATTGGGAGACCTCCACCTGGTACGGCAAGAGCACCTATTATTCAGAGACAACAGTGGTTCAGGGCAAGAAGACCTTCTACAACAACAGCATTCGTGCAGACCGGCAGATCAACATTAAATTCATCGGCTTCGATGCGAGCGATGCCAATGTGGGTGTCGATGTCAGCAGCGGCGGCAGCATCCTCATCAACGGCACCATCAAGGACGTTGCCGGTCTGACCAAGCTCGAGTCCGGCAATGAAATTATCCTTATCAACGGTGATGCGGTCATCTACGGCAAGAATATCATCATGACTGCTGCAAACGGCATCGGCGCTGCAAATACCCTGCAGACCGAAGTGACGAACGAATTCTCCGGAACCATCTCCGCGAACAGCACTAAAGGCAATATCAGGATCAACGAACTGACCGGCGATATGGTGATCGGCACCATCCTGACCTCCAACACCGATGGCGATGTCTACCTGACCAGCAGAGGAAGCATACTTGCCTCTGCCGATTCCCTGAACGTGAGGGGCGGCGCTATTAATATCACCTCCCAGTACGGTGCAATTGGTTCCCTTGGCACCGGCGGCACAGCGGGCACATTGGGAACAGGCGCCCGCGCCCTGACCATCGACAGCGGCGCTTCCCTGAGCAGGGATGTGGTGACGATAACGGCATCACAGAGCATTTACCTGAAAGAGAGCGCCGGAAACCTGAACCTGGTCAAGGCCGAGAGCGGCGCCGACGTACGCATTGAAGTCAGCGGCGGCAGCCTGGTGGATGCAAATACGTTGTCGGTCCGCGACGACCGCACCGCCGATCAGCTTCTCCAGTTGTGGGACCGGATGCTGGCCACGGAAGACACGGCCGGCCTCAGTATCGTTGCCACCATCAATGCCTATCAGAACACCAAGACCTCCGAGTACCGGACCTACTGGCAGTATCGCAACCGCCAGGCTGATCCATCAGTATTCAATCCGGCGTTCACCATCACCCTGACGGCTGCCGAACGGTCAGCCTACAGCATCTTCTACAATGCCGAGGGCGCAAAGCAGGGCTTGTCGGGAAGTGCCCTCACCACCTACGTCAACAATGCCATCGGCGCCCTTGAACTGAAACGCACCGATGAATACCGCGTTCTCAACAAGACCTACGGCAACGTGACCGCAACCTTCAACCCGAACTGGACGTACGACGTCAATTCAGCCGCACTGCATGACACATTCGGGGCTGCTGATGTGAGCGGCAACTCCATCAACATTGGTGCCAACGTATTCACCACCGGCCAGGCGGTCACCTACCACAGCGGCAGCGCCATCGTAGGGCTGGAAGACGGTAAGACCTATTACATCATCAAAGTTGATGACAACACGTTCAAGCTGGCAGCAACCCTGAACAGTGCCTCAAAAGGCACCGCCATTGATCTGGCGGTAATGGGAATTGCCGGTGTCAACCACTCCATCGGTTCATCCGTGTTCGATCCGACCAGTGCCATCAGCGCCGGCGCTGACAGTTTCGCCATCTCCGGCCACGGCTACACCACCGGCCAGGCCCTCGTCTACCACAAGGGGATCGGCACCGAAATCGGCGGGCTTGTTGACGGCAGGGCATACTATGTGGTGAAGGACGCTACAGACCCGAACAAGATCAGCCTTGCGACCACCGAAAGCAACGCCCTTGCGGCGGCTCCGGTCGTCATCGCCCTCGGCACGGTTGCCGGCAGCGGGCATTTCTTTGCCGATGCCGACGTGATGCGCCAGCGCGCAGCCTGGAGCGAGGCGATGCTGAAAAATTCAGTCAACGCCAGCATCCTGCAGCCGAAATCCGTTACTTCGACGGCAGCCACTATCGAAGATCCGAATATCAAAGGCTTCAACATATATGTTTCCACGTTGGGCGATATCGGGGCCATCAAGGGCGATCCGATCAAGTTCATCCTGCCGCTGTCCAACGCCATCTCCGACGGCCAGAAAATTGCCCTGGCGGCGGCCGAGCGGAAGGATGTCACCTACTTCAACGCAGCAGGAACGGACATCACCGCCGAGATCGTCGGGAATCCCGCATCGACTCAAGTTGTGGCCTGGGTTATGGTCAGCCAGGTTGACGACATCAATGTGAAATCAGGTGGCATCGTCGATTTTGTTGCCGGCGGCAAGGCAAACATCGGCACGGAAGAGGGCTTCAACATCAATCACGTCACCGCAGGCGGCGAAGTCAGAATCAAGAGCAAGAACGGCCTGGTTGACGGCAGAAGCGGGGCCGGTCTCGCCCAGGCCAACATCACCGGCGGCGACATCATCCTCGAAGGGGGCGGAGCGGCACTTGGCTCAGCGGTCAAGCCGCTCGATATCGTTCTTACCGGCACCACCGGTCTGACCGCCCGTTCCGGCGGCGATGTCTACATTAACGCCGAATCCGACCTGCGGCTGATGGAGGTCTATTCCGTCGGCCATGTGAACCTGATCAGTTCCGCATCGATTTTCGATGCCTATGCGGATGGCAGCCTGGTCGCCGATATGGCCAAGGTGCTGACCGCCGACTCAATCTATCTCCAGGCAGCGGGCGCTATCGGCACCGCAACCAACTTTGTCGAAACCAAATCCGGCAGCATCACGGCCCTGGCAGGCGGCAATATCTTCCTGTATGAAGTCTCCAACCATGACATGCTGATCGACACCGTGGTGTCTACCGGCGGGAACGTCTCCCTCAAGGCAAATATGGGGATCATGCGGAAGAACAGTGAACTTTCCGAAGATGTCATCGCCAACGGCATCACCCTCAATGCCATCAGCAACACGATCGGAACCGCAGGCGGCGGCGACTTCATAGTCAGGACCGGAGCAATCGGCCTTACCAGTAACAGTTGGGGCAATACCTATGTCCAGTCATTACAAGACCTCCACCTGGTGACCGTTGCAGCAAACAACGGCGGCGACGCCTATATTACCTCAGCGGCCGGCATCTACAATGCCAATACTTCAGGCGGCAGCAACGTGATTTCCGGAAGAGTCCGTCTGTATGGCGGCAACGATGTTGGTACACTGGCCAACAAGCTGACTTCGCAGGTGAGCATCCTGGAAGGCAAGTCGGTCAGCGGCGCGGTCTACATCACCAATACCGGGGCCCTGACCGTGCACGGCGTCCAGGCCATGAATGACGTGGATATCACCACCATGAGCCCGGCCACCATTGATGCCAATATCATCTCCTCCGAAGGCAACATCGTCATCTTTGCCCATGACAAGGCAGGCGCCGGCGATTATGTCTTAATCAAATCCGGCTTCGTCCTGACGGCAGGCAACAAGATCAAGATTTTAGCGGGTGACAGGATCACGATTGAAGAAGGTGCGATCCTCACGGCGGACAAGAGCATTGAAATGGATGGGAAGTCCACGGAAGGCGGCGGAGTGGTCATCGAGCAGTATGGCACCCTGACTGCGCCCATCGTGGAGATTTTTGGCGGAGATTTCAATGACACCATAGTCATGACCAATATCACCAGCACGACCCTGATCGATGGCGGCGCAGGAAGCAATGCGATCTACATCGGCAGCAACGCGATTTATAACGCAGGCAGCGGCACGGTTAGCAATACGGGTGGCACAGTCAATCGGATCACGGCACAGCTTACGCTTTCAGGTTTGACCGGCAGCGATGCCGTTGTTATAGACGACACCGGCAATACTGCTGCGAAGATTCTCGAATTCACCGACGACGGAGCAGGCAGGTTCTTCGTTACGGGGCTTACCTCTCCAACCGTCTACTATGACAGCATCGAAAACCTGAATATCAATCTGGGGAATAAGAACAACAGAGCCTATTTCCGGAGCGTCCAGGGCACATCTGGCATCGTGCTCAGGACCGGAACCGGCGATGACAACCTGTACCTTGGCAACACGGACAGCGACAGTATCAGCACCCTCAACGAGATTCTCGGCCATGTGACAGTAGACGGGCAGGGTGGCAGCGACATCCTCAGGCTGAATGACATGGGTGACGCGTCTGACAACATCGGAATGATGACCTTGTCCACCATCACCGGCCTGGGAACCGGTGGGGTCACCTACTCCGGTATGGAGTCCCTCACCGTTGATCTGGGCAGCGGCAGTGAAAATTACACGATCCTGAGCACGCATGCTTCAACGGCAACCTTTGTTAATGCCAATGTCGGCGACGATCTCATAACGGTTGGCGACACGACACACTCGCTTGTGAATATTGCCAATTCGCTTACCATCACTGCCGGGCTTGGCGCGGACGAACTCGTCATCAACAACTCCGCTGCACCTGGCGACCAATCCGGTGTTCTTGCATCGGACAGCCTGACAGGGTTCGGCCTTGCCGATTCCATCACGTATCAGGCATTTGAAACATTGCGGCTCACCCTCGGGAATTTCAACGACAATCTGTTCATCGACAGTACCCATGCCGGTGTCACTTATGTCCATGCAGGAAATGAAGCGGCAATACTCAACAAATTCAACGATGAAATTAATATCAACACCATTTCCGGAGATACCTGGATATACGGCGATTCCGGAAACGATATCATCAGGGTGAACTATCAGTCTGATGGCACCTCCCAGACAGAGCTGAACGGATTCCTCAATCCGGCTGCAAAGCTGTACCTGCGCGGTGGCGCGGATGGCGACAAGTACGAGATCGGCCTTGCCGGAGCCGGCAACGCATATATCGATGTATCGGAAAATGCGCCGGATACGCCGGTTGATGACCTGAGCATCAATTCGATGTCCATTTACGGCACGAACCAGTCTGACTATTTCCTCTTCCGCCCCGGCACCATAAATGCTCTGGCGCTCGACGCAAACCGCACCCCGATCACCGATGCAGGAAAAGAGCAGGTTCGGTACGGCGGTGCGGCCCTCAGCATCACAACCCACGGCCGCATGGGGGATGATGTCTTCATCTTTGACGATACCAACGCGTCGATGACCGTTTATGGCGATGAAGGCGCTGACACCTTCCAGATCGGCCAGGTATTCCAGTCGCCCAGAGATGCATCCGCCGGAGTTGATGAACCGTTCCCGACCATACAGACGACACTGGGCTACCTGAGTTACGGCACCCACTCGCCGCTGACCATCCTGGGCGGTATCGGAAATGACAACTTCACGGTCTATCATTCGGAAGCGGAGCTCTATCTTTACGGAGAGGCCGATGACGATACCTTCAGGGTCCGGGCATTTGTGAAGGTGGACCCGAGTGACCCGAAAAAACCGGTCACGATCAATGGCGGCCAGGGCGCTGACTTCATCGAGTATACCGTCAATGCGCCCATTAATATTGAGGGGGGCGATGGTTTCGATACCCTGACGGTTGTCGGCACGGAATTCGGCGATGACTTTGTGATAACCGACAAAGGGATCTTCGGGGCCGGCCTGCCCATAAGGTATGGCGGACTTGAAAAGATCACCGTTGATGCCATGGAAGGCAATGATACGTTCTGGATAGCGAGCACACCGGAAAACACCCAGATCGAGCTTCTCGGTGGGCTTGGCAGCGATACATTCAACGTAGCGGGCGGCACGGAAGCGGGAACTCCCATTACAGTCGTCGGCAAGAACCTTTCAGGCCACAGCGCCCTGGTGGAAAACCTGATAGCCGATGCCCTGAGCGCGGGTTCCGGTTATGAGGGGCTGTTTGTTTCGGATGTCCCCGCCATTGTTGCCGATAGCGATTCCCCCGCAATCGTGGTTACTCCACTGCAAGGGACGCTGCGGCTGATAGAGGGCAAGGAAGACGGCAGCGGAAAACTCCTGCAACTTGCATACTCGGTCTATCTCTCACGGCGGCCGGAAGAGAACGTGCGTGTACAGGCAAGCCTCTCGGGGCTCAGCGAATCCTCCACACGGGCCGGCGCATACGGCATTGCGCTTTCCACGGATCCGGATGCGTCCCATGAGGGCAGCCTCAGCGGCGTCAGCCTCATGTTCACCAAGGACAACTGGTATGCCCCGCAGATAGTCTATGTCACCGCACCTGACGATATGGTACAGGAGAAGAGCACGTCGTATGTGATTCAGCACACGGTGACCCAGGGAGCAAACGACAATGACGGTGGCGCCTATGATCAGATCAAGGTTTCGTCGCTCGCCATCGAGGTTGTGGACAATGATGTAGCAAATATCGTCGTGACGGCGCTGGCCAATGGCAAGGTTGTTTCCGAAGGTTCGACAACGCCGGTGGACAGCTATACCATCGAGCTTACCAAGGCCCCGACAGCGCCCGTTACCGTTAACCTGAGCACCGACAGCACCTATCTCACACTGTCGGCATCAAGCCTGACCTTCGATGCCGGTCATATGATCCGGACTGTCACGTTAACCGCCAATGAAAATGATGTGATTGAAGGCAGCCATTTCACAAGAATACTGACGACCCTCAGCACAGACGACGTGACGGACTTCTACAACGTATCGACCTCGCAGGTTGTGAGCGGAATCAAGCAGGCGGTTGCCGGAAGCTCGGACGCCAAATATGTAACCAGTGACGTAATTCCGGACAGCGGTGCTTATGAGTTTACGGTCTATGCTCCGGGCTACGATGCGGTGAAGGACGATTATACAAAGGCGACCGGTTTCACCGTCGGACAATTGTCAGCCCATGTCGGCACAACCCTCAGCCTGGTCGGCGCAAAGCTCAGCAGTTCGTATTACGGCCAGGCGGATCTGGTCTTCGACGGCACCCCTGCCCAGGGTGAGATCTGGAACATCACCCTGAACAACGTGCTGCTTACCTATACTATCCCCGACACTACCACTGCCGCTGCAATTGTTGCGCAGAAGCTTGCAGCCCAAATCGGCGGGGTCGACTATGATGTCAGCATCGCCGATGGCAACCGGCTGCATATTGTGCGCAAAGACGGCAAGGCCTTCTTCCTCGCCACAAGCATAACGCCGGCGGCACCGGCAACAACGACTGCCGGGACGATAACGATTGATGCGGCAACGAGCCAGCAGGCATACGAAAGCGTCACGATCAAGCTTGACGGCGCCGCCGGCCCGTTTGAATACGACGACGCATGGTCTGTTACGCTGAATGGGCAGAACTACGCGTTTACTGCCGGCAGGAGCGGCGATTCCCGCTATGCGGCGCCCGTTGACATCAAGATACTCGACAACGATGTGCCTGGTGTGGTCATCACCCAGACCAACGGCGATACCAGGGTTACCGAACCGACCGACAGCCAGTTGATCGCAAGCGGCAAGGTCATTTCGACGGCCACCGATCTCAGCAGCTTCACCGGCACGTTCGGCCTGCCGGAACTGAAGGAAACGAGCATCGTCCACGACAGCATCTCCAACGCAATGTCGCTTGATTACGGGCAATGGGGTGACCTGTATGATCCAGAAATCGGTTACCGGCCCGGCACGACGACCGTCTTGCCGCATATTTCCGTCAAGGCATCCGGAGATGGAACGGTTGACATGTACCAGTTCACCATTACCCAGGACCAGCTGACGAGCCTGTCTGCCGACGGCAACAAGGCTATGGTAATCCTGGACGTTGACTACGGCTCGGAGCCCGGCAAGGACTCCGGCTGGGGCAGCAGGATCTCCCTGTATGACAGCACCGGCGCACTCATAACAACGGGCAGCGGCTATGCCAACCCCAACCTGGGAGGCACCGGAAGCGTTTCGTGGCTCGACGATTACCTGATGACGACCATCGACAAGGCGGGAAGCTACTACATCCAGGTCGAAAACTCCATGTGGAAGAACGCCGATGAACTGGGCAAACAGGCAAATGTCATCCCGATCGGCGCGGACTATGTGCTGCAGGTCTCGGTAGCCGCCCACTCCATCGGCAAGTTCCAGTTCTCGCCGGACCCGATCACGGAAAACGAATCGACGAACAATACCGCCCAGATCATTGAATCGGCGGTCACCACCTCTCCGGAATACCAGGCATGGACGGAGTATTACGACAGCACGGTCGGCAATACGGCCTTTGGCGGAACGATAGATTCATCAACGCCGTACGTGAAAATCATCGGCAGCGGTGACGGAACATGGGATGTGTACCAGTTTGAAGTGACCGATACTATGCTGAATCCCGTAATCGAAAGCGCCAACTCCAGAAATACGTCCACCACTCCTACGACACTCTCTACGGGATATTACCTGACCGATGCCTCGCTGCAGCTCAACGGCACGGTGAAAGCCGGGGATGTCTGGACACTGCACCTTGACGGCATTTCCTACAATTACACCACAGTCGAAAACGACACACTGGACAAAGTGGTCACCATGCTGAGGACGGCCACCTCACCCTCTGCGCTTCCGTCCAACTATATAACAACAGTGAACCCGAACGATCCGACCGGACACACGCTCGACATCAGCCTGGCGAGCGGTTTCGAATTCGACGGGTACGACGGCACCGGTGTTTTCCGGAACGGGCTGACCCAGAACGTCGCCCATGCCGGATTGATTACAAAAGTGAAAGATGCCACGGGCGTCAGTTTCACAGCAGCCGATGTTGCGCTGTCCGGCTCCGCAGTAGCGGGCGAAACATGGGCAATAACCCTCAACGGCACGGCTTACACCTACACGGTGACCGCTGCGGACATCGCCGCCTCCAACACCCTGAATGCGGTAGCATTGGGGCTGTCAACGGCTCACGACTCGTTGAACAACCCGGTTTCCTCTCTCTATACGCTAACTGTGACCGACAATGTCCTTACCACCAGCAGGATAGACGGTACCGGCTTCACGGTGAAGACATCCGTTTCCGGCGCCATGCCGTTCGGTGACTTCACAATCAGCGGCACACCGGTGCAGTCAAGCCTCAACACGGTCAAGATGACGGAGGCGGGCATTGCCCTGTCAGGTACGGTTGTCAAGAACGAGGTTTTTGTTGCCACGCTGACGCCGGACGGGGGAGCAGCCCAGGAGTTCAAAACCGCAAAAGCAGGCGGCAGCAGCAGTATCAAGGTGATGGGACTGGACTTGGCAGGCAAGATAAATGCCGACGGCAAGTACACGGCTACTTATATTGCCGGGGCCGATGACAATCATGGAACCATCAGCATCAAGCTGCAGTCAGGCACAACGACACCGTTTACCGTAGCCTTCCGCGTTGATCCGGTACCGGACGGCGCCATTACCGATGAGACCGTCACGACACAAAGCGTGACATTGAGCAACCAGGTAATAATCGGCGAGAGATGGAATATCACGGTTGCCGGAAACCTCCAATTCCATGCTGTAGTGAACGGCGATACCCTGGAAAGTATTGCGAAGGACCTTGCCGGCAAACTGAACGGCACCACCAGCAACGACTACAGTGTCGTGTCCGATGGCAGCACCATTGTCATCAGCAATGTCAAGAACGCAGCCTTTACCGTTACCACCAGCATCACCCCGGCCGGCACGGTGACGACACCTGTTGCTCTTGCGGCGAACAAGGCAACCACGGCCGGCTCCACCGTAGCGGGCGAGATATGGAGTGTCACCATCGATACGGTGACCGAGACATACACCGTCCAGGCAACCGGAGAATCATTCCAGCTTGCCCTGGATGACCTTGCCGGCAAACTGAATGCGCACACCGGCACGACAAACTGCCACGTGGAAGTGAACGATGCCAAGACCGCTCTGCTGGTGACCAATCTGACCACCGGCACCACCCATGTTCCGGTCATCGACGTAGCGGCCGTCAGCACGATATCAGCGCCTGTTGCCCTTACGGCTAGCAAGGTGACGGCGGGCGGCCTGACCAGGGCAGGTGAGATCTGGAGCGTCATGATTAACGGAAATGCCGAAACATACACTGTTCAAAACAATGATGAGGCGTACTCGGTAGGCCTGCAAGCACTGGCAGATCTGCAGAACGCCCATACCGCCACGACAAACTGCCATGTGAAAGTGAACGATGCCGGCACGGCGCTGCTGGTGACCAACCTGACCACCGGTACGACCTATACGCCGACTGTCAGCGTTACGGAAATCGGCACAAACACCGAAACCAGCCCCGCACTCTTAACGCAGCAGGTCACGCTGAGCGGTACTGTCGGCAACAACAGCCTCTGGAAAATCACGGTTGGCTCAGTTGACAGCGGTAACGTTGATGCCTTGTCCGGAGGATCGCAACTCAATCTGGGCCAGATTGCCGACCAGCTGGCAATAAACTTGCGCGCATTGAATGTAAATGCCTGGCGTAGCGGTACGAATGTCGTCATCTATTCGTCCGATACCGTAGCCGGATCTGTTTCGAACCCCGGTGCCAGCGACGCAATTTCGGATCCGGCCACCATCACCGGTGCCACAAAGCGGATCACCCTCGGGACACCCGTCATATCGGGTGAAACATATACCGTCGGCGTGACCGGGTTGGCGACGAATGCGTCATATGTGGCGCCGTCAACGGATATGAATGCCGTGTTGACCGATCTCATTGGAGACATCAACAACCAGGGCAATCTGAGGGCGATTAAGGAGAGCACGGACTCCATCGTCATCATAGATGTCAGCGGCACAGCCATTACAGTCACCCCCGGTGTCCAGGAGGCCGGCAGCATGGCTGTTACCGGCATTGCGGCCAGCAAAGTGACGCTCGGCGCTACCTTGACCGACGGCGAGACATTCAAGATCAGCGTCACCGATGCCGGCGGCCAGACGGCAACATGCCCGGTCAACGGCACGTACAATTCGACCTTACTGATCGCCGGTCAGCTTGCCAATGGGTTCAGCGGAAATTACTCAGCCTTTGTCAATGGCACAGATTCGGTGATCATCATTGACGGGGCGGACACCACCCTAACCGTATCGCCAGATGTTGTGGCGGCCGGCAGCATGAATGTTGCCGCTGTCACGGCGAGCAAGGTCACCCTCGGCGGCACTCTGTCCGCCGGTGAAACGTTCAACCTTGTCATCACCGACAGCGGCGGCCCGACCGCGACCCGACTGGTAGATGGTACGTACAATACAGCCGAGAAGGTTGCCGGGGAACTGGTCAAGGCATTTACCGGCGACTACAAGGCCTTCGTGAGCGGCACTGATTCCGTAATTGTGATCGACGCGGCTGACTCCACCCTGAGCATGTCAGCGAGCGTCACGGTTCCCGGCACGATGACCGATTCAACCACATCCACGACATCTGCCGCTGTCACGCTCAGCAATGCTTTCAATAACGGAGAAACCTGGACGGTCGAGATCACGGAAACCGTTGGCGGAGCTGTTCGGAGCGGGTCTGTGGTTATCGACAGCACTTACACCAGCCTTCAGAAGATTGCTGACGAAATAGCCAGGCAGCTGAATGGCACTGATCTGACCGGTGATTTATATACGGCCATTGCCGACAGCAACACCATCGTCATAAGCAATACCGGCAACAAAGCCTTCACGGTAACCAAGCGCGAAGTCAGGGGCCCTGCAACCTCTGAAACGTTTACCATCAGCGGTACGCCGGCGGTCAGTCAGACCCAGCGTGTCCAGCTCGTCAATGCCGGAACCGTGGCAACGGACGACCAGTGGTCCATGACTCTTTTGGGCAAGACCGCATTCACGCCGACTGCAAAGGTGAATAACAGCACCGCTAATATCACAACCAGCGCCAGGGCGGCACAGGGTCTGGTGTTGAGCGGCAAGGTCACGGCTACTGACAGATGGACTGTGACGCTGGCCGAAGGAAGCGTGTCATATGATGCCGTGTCCGGCGACACGCTCACCACCATGGCAACTAATCTGGCAAGCGCCATCAACAACGATTCCACGCTGAAAACCACTTACGCGGCGGTAAGCGATGGAGACCTGCTGTTCATAATACATAAATCGTCCGCCACACCATTCAGCTCAAGTTTCAGAATCAATTCAGGCCTCGAAACAGCCGGTATGGATCTGAACGCCGACCTTATTGATTATTCTTCTGCTTCAAGCAGCACCGGCAATAAGTGGGACCTGTCGATTGTTGACGGTAATGTTACCTGTACCTACCAGGCGACTGATTTAAACAATTCCAACCCCGACACGACGACCGCTCTTGCCCAGGAGATCAATAAAGGCCATACATACCGGGCATGGGCAAGCACGAATTCCAGATTATTCATTGTCCACGGCGTGAGCACGTACACATCTACCGTGGGGACAACTGCAACGATCGGCGCTGCGGCAACCGGGCTGGATACTGCCGTGGATACGCATTTTGCCGGCTCGCTGACAGGCGTCGGCAACAATACCATCGAGTACACTGGCACGGCCGCCGAGGGAATGAAACTGCTGAAGGTGGAAAACCTCAGGGTACAGCCGGCCACACTGGCAGCCACTCCGGACACCACTACCCACTACAACGAAGTGACGGTATTCTATGCCAGCACCCTCAACCTTACCGGGACCACAACATGGACGCTTGACATCAACGGGTTCGGGTATAAGACCCAGGGTGCATTCAGCAGCGTCAAGTCGGTCATCGATGCGCTTATCCTTCAGATCAACGATAACACTTCGAGAACCTACAATGCGACGTACTACACCGCCGGCGGCTTCGAGGGGCTACGGATACAGTCCAAAACTGACAATATCGGCCCTGAACATACCTTCACGGTGGAAACTTCCAAGGGTGAAGGAGCGCTGCACGCGGTCTTCGATATCGACAACTCCAGTTACAGGTTTGGTTGGTCACAGTTTGAAAGGACAGCATCCTGGTATGGATGGTTCACGTACACCTACACGGACTACCGGTTCTACCTTGAGAGCCCGGTACTGCAGCTGACCACTTCGCTGGATCCTTTGGCAACCCCGCTCCAGGAGAGCGCCCCCGGATTCTCGACCGATACCACCGGCACGTTTGCCAATATGCCGTGGTATTCGCGTGTGACTGATGCGGGAAGCAACTGGGTCTTCGATCCGTTCCTCCAATACGATTTCACCACGTCAGGCACCTATTATCTCAAGGTCGGCAGCATGAAGCATTACTTCCCCGATCCTGTACTCGGTGAGGTCGGGCTTGCTGACCCGGTTACCGGCAACTCCGCCGCAAGTGGTCTTGTTTCCGGCCTGCCCTATGAACTCAAGATAAGCATGCCGGAGCATGCATACAACACTGACATCATCGGGCTCAATGACAAGCAGATCAAGATAGTTTCCGGGACCGGCGCAGGCCAGTACGGCACCATAAAAGCCTACAACCCGGTAACCAGAACATATACCCTGTACGAAGACTGGAAAGGCGTCATGACGCCGCAGTTGCCCGACGCTACCAGTATTTTCGAGATAACCGACATCGACAGCACCGCCAGGAAAGCAACCGGAGTCCAGGATGAATACACGATAGCCCTGGACACAGCACCGGCCGACGGCACAACGGTCGTTGTCAACGTGGTGCCCCAGGCGACACGCACCTATGACTCCTCAAGGGCATTTGACGCTGACAAGGGACAGAATAACGTGACCCATGTTGACGTGGATACGTACCGTGCCAAGGTGGCCCTGTCGGGGACGGCCAGCCAGTATGAAACCTGGTCGGTCGTAATCGACGGTGTCCGCTATTCCTATGACGTAACCGGCGCCAGCGTACCTCTCTCCACGATTGCTTCCGAACTGGCCACCACAATCAATGCCAGTCGAGCCGGCGCGACCGCCAAGTTCTTCTGGGCAGAGGTGGACAGCACCGACAGCAACGCTCTGATCATCAAGGCAACGTTGACTAATGTCAGCACCGGCAGCCCGGTCAATTTCAACGCCAAGTTCGAGATTTCGAAGGATATCCTGGGCAGCGCAGCAATCACGGGAACGAAGAGCGGCAATGACTGGAGTGATGCCTATATCGCACTGACGGGCAGCGTCATGCCGGGCCAGGTGTGGTCGATCATGATAAACGGCATTTCCTACTCGCAGGAAGTGACCGGAACCATAAATACCCTGCAGCTTGTTGCCGATGCACTCTTTGGGAAGATCAACACGGCTGTCGGGGCGATCAATACGGTTACCCAGGCCGGTACGACGATTCGCGTCCAGAAAGGCAGCGGCAGCGCGTTCACGGCGGCTGCGACCATCTCGGAAGAGTATGTCTGCGGCAGCAAGGACACGAGCAACGAGTACATCGTCGTGGCCCGGAACAGCAGGGATGTGAGCGGCGGCGAAACCTGGACCGACCTGATCAGCGGTCAGCTTTTTGTTCGGCCGCAGAGCAGCCTGGGGATCGTCAGCGTGACTCCGCAGCTGGAGTTCAACGACAGCAACTGGAATACGCCCCAGACCGTGGTGGTGAAGGGCCTGCACGACAATATCGTCGATGGCAGCGATGTACTTGTCTTCCCGGAACTTGAACACAGGATCAACGAGATACGGGGACCGTTGATCATTGACGGCGGTATCAAGATCCTGCCGGAACATTCGCTGCAGAACCCCTACATGCTGCCCGGAGAGACGAACTTCCCGTTGGCGGACGGCTTCATCACCGGCTTTGGCCAGGACGCGAACGGCTACGTAACATTGACCGACAGCACGATCTACCACATCACGGCGAATGGTCTGCTGCCCGGTTTTGACCCGCGCGTCGGAACGCTGGCCCTGGATGAACTGGGGAATACCGTGATCGATGCCCAGACAGGCCTGCCGGCGCTGAAATACGCCTACGTGTTCACAATCCTCGACGGGGCGGCACGGGGCACGGCCATGGAAGTGATTGCACTCTCATCCGATCTCAAGACGGTAACTTTCAAGACAAAGTACAGCGACCTGGAAAGCCTGCTGGCCGCGAAGGGCACGAGCCTTGCGAATGTGCGGTTCTCCGGCTACGACTTCGACGTGCGCCAGGATATCGTGCTGGAGCTCACCCCGATTGCGGGAGATACCTGGAGCCTCCTGGATAATGGCACGCTGCTCGGCAGCACGATCATCTCATCCACCGACAAGAATGTAATCGAAGCGGCACTCGCCGACAGCCTGCCCGCAGGCTATACGGCAGCCTGGAATGCTGGCACGCAAACGCTTACCGTAACCAGGTCTGACAATGAGACCATTTCACTGGTTCTCAAAGTGACGCCACCGGCTGTTTCTTCACTGAACAGTGGCAGAGTTGTTCTGCAGTATCAGGACAACTTCGTCCTGACGAAACAGACTACCGTAAGCATAACGGCAAATAACGGCGTCTCCGGCATAACAAAGAGCTACACGACGATTGACGGCGACACCACCGGTATCGTTGCAGAAAAGCTTGTGACCGAAATAAACAAGGTCAGCGGTTATTATGCCACCTACGTGAACTACCTCGGGAACAGCATCATAACGGTTGCCAGCACAAGCGGCGCCACCATGACCCTGTCCACATCCACATCCTTGCCGGCCGCTACCACAGACAGTTCCACAATAACCAAGGCGATTGATGCCAGGATACCGCAGGCAGGGGACAACTGGCTCTTTACCATTGACGGGGTAAGCTTCACCATATCCAACAGCCTGGCTACGGTTGCGGATTTGAACACGTACATCGCCGATACCATTAACGCCAACCTGGGAACCCGCGGTTATACTGCTGCGATTGTCGGCGCACAGGTCTATGTCACCAATTCAACAAAGAATGTCATCAATATCGATTACAGCAACCTTGCAAACGGCGAAAATATGCAGCAGATACAGTTCGCCGACCATTACAGCTATGTGCCGCTCAACCGCAATTTCACCGTCACGGAAGAGACGCAGGTTGATTCGCTGAATATCTATAATGACAACAGCCAGGCAAGCGAAACGGGAACCCTCACCGAGAACCTGCTGCAAGGTTTCGGCATGGGCGGCAACACCGTGATTGCCGGCAAGGAGATAGCCGGCGGCATCGCCTATTACAACCTGGAAGAATTCAACCTTTTCCTCGGCAGCGGCAGCGATGTCCTGACCATCGAATCGACGCACCAGGGTTCGACAAGCATCATGACCGGAATCGGCGACGATATGGTCTATATCAAAACCATCAGCGGCCATACCACGGTCAACACCGGCGCAGGCAGTGATCTGGTCACCGTCGGCAGCAGCAGCGGCATCATCGACCAGGTAACCGGGCTTCTTACGGTCATAGGCGGCGGCGACGCCGGTGATGTGCTGACCGTCAATGACAGCGGCGACACCAATGACAATACCGGCACCCTGACCGGCACCACCCTGACCGGACTCGACGCTCCGACAACAGGTGAAGTGCAGAGCCTGTATATCCAGGCCAGGTCAGGAAGTTATTCCGTCATGACCGCCGGCTACTGGCTCTCGGCAGCGCTGGCAGACGTATCAGGCGTGATAAATGGCAAGAACTACTCCATAGTCAGAAGCGCCGATTCCGCAACGCTGACGCTTGACTACGGCATGTCGGCGGCTGATATGGAAACGGTGATGAACCTGTTGTATGGAACAAGCGCCGATGTCAGGGTTACGGCAGAACTCGATGTGCGCAACGGAGAGCTGAGAACCGCAACCTACTACCTGCATTTTGCCGGTACACTTGCGGGAACAGACATGGCGGATCTTGTCCTGGTCAGTGACGCGGGTCTAACACCATTCGCCGATTCATCGGCCATGGTTGCCATCACCACACTCGTCAAGGCCGTGCCTCCTCCGGCACTCAACACGAAGCAAACCATAACCGTGAGCAGCGATGCGACCGGTACGTTCAGGATCGGCCTGCGCATTACGCCTAACAGGCCTGACGTGGTTACCTACACCGATGACATTGCCGTTGGCGCCCTGGAGGCTGATCTGCTCAAAGCCCTGTCCGCCAGGCTTGACCCGAACAATACCGATCCGTACAAACCATGGACACGGAATGTGGCTGTCGTCAAGGCTGACAACACGTTCCTGGTCACCTTCCAGGGAGACTGGAAGGACCTGTACCTGCTGCCCGAAGACATTGACACGGCGAAGCTGACTGTCGGCGATGTCAATCTGGCAACGCGCATGGACGGCATCAACTATTACGGCATGACGACACTGAACCTCAACCTCGGTTCGGGCAGCGACATAATGAACGTCCAGGGAACAAGCGCCATAACGAACCTTGACACCGGAGCCGGCAACGACAAGGTGTTCGTGTCGTCCGAAGCCAACGTCACTGTCCTTACCGGCGCCACCGGGTTCCTGACCGGCAACACCCTGACCTATGACGGAGGCAACGACTTCCCCGTCATCGCCTATAACCTTTCCGAGGCCGCTTCCTCGGTGGCGGTGAATATCCTCGACGCCTCCAATACGGTTGTCAGGACCCTGACCCCCGGTTCGCAGGCTGCCGGTGACCAGACTGTGGTTTGGGACGGCAAGGACGCTGCCGGCAATATGGTCGCTCCGGGCGCTTACAGCTTCACGGTAACAGCCATACGTGCCGATGCCACCACCTTTACCGGAACCACCTGGATGACCGGTACGCTTGACAAACTGTTGGGGACCCTGAATATTGACACCGGTGCCGGCACCAACACGCTGATGGTCAGCGATATCGCTTCAAGAACAGCTGATTCGGTTCTCATAACGAACAATTCGCTCACCGGTCTGCCCGGCTATACCGGCCTGGCTCCTGTGGACATCAATTACACGGCAACCGGTGGAACATATGCCGGCGGCATCACCATCTGGAGCGGCTATGCCTCCGATGTGATCACTGTGTCCGGCACCCGCCGTGAAAGCGACCCGCTGGTCAATACCTTTACCACCCTCAATACCGGGCTGGGCAATGATAAGGTAACGGTTGCACTCGCAGCGGGGATCGACGGCACATTCGTGCTCAATACCCAAGGCCCGTATGATCATGATGACACTAATGCAGCACGGGCAGACAATGACTCGGTGGATGCGTCCGCTTCTTCGTTGCCGTTGATCATCTTTGGTGGCCAGGGCAACGACAGCATCATCGGCGGAACCGGTAACGACATCATTTTCGGTGATCGGGGACGGGTTGTTTTCTATGACGAGCTTGGTAATGAAGCAGTTATTCTGGGGAATGGCGGTCTTGGCGATGTGTCAGACAATCTGGATCACCAGAAGTATTCTGCGTTCACTGTTGATCAGGGTGTCGGCGGCGATGATTTGATTAATGCTACCGCCGGAAATAATGTTGTCTTTGGCGGCTTTGGCAACGACACCATCAGCGCAGGGCTTACCTCCACCAACACGAACATCGTCCTTGGCGACAACGGCGAATTACTGTCTGACGCAGTCGGGGTTATTCTGAGCGTACGGACCACAGATACAAACACTGCGACCGGTGGTAATGACACATTTACCCTCGGCTCCGGAACAAACCTTGTTCTTGGCGGCATGGGTGCTGATAGCATCACCGTCGGAAACGGCACGAACACCATTCTTGGCGATAACGGTGCCGTGACGTACGACACCACTGAAACTGCCTGGATCAAGACTGTCAGTTCTACTGAAACAACGCTGGGTGGTAATGACACCATCGTTGCCGGTGACGGCACCAACCTGATTATGGGAGGTGTCGCCAATGACAAAATCACCAGCGGAACCGGCACTAACACTATCCTGGGTGAAAGCGGCAATGCTACCTACAGTGCTGATGGCAAACTCGAATCTGTAATCACCTCGGCAATTGACCTTGGTGGTATCGACACCATAGTCGCCGGTCTGGGCGCTGCAAGTACGAATGTTGTCGTTGGTGACAGCGGCAACCTTCTCTACGATACGCAAGGGCGAGTAACCAGCGCTTCCACGGCAGAGACGGCCACCACAATCGGCGGTAATGACAATATCACTCTTGGCAACGGCGCCAACCTTGTTCTTGCCGGTGCAGGCAGCGATACCGTTACGGTTGGTGACGGCATCAATCATATTATTGGCGACAACGGTGCCTTTACGTATGACACAACCGGAATTCCATGCCTTACTTCGGCAACGTCATCGCCGACAGCTTTCGGCAGCGACGATACAATCACCGCTGGTAACGGAACTAACGTTATTCTCGGCGGCATGGGCAACGACTCCATCACCGCCGGTCAGACCGCAACCAGCAGCAACATAGTCCTCGGCGATAACGGCGAACTCCTCTACGGCGCAGCCGGAGTACTCCAGACCGCCCGCACCACCGACACCGATGCCTCCACCGGCGGCAACGACACCATCACCCTCGGCGACGGCAAAAACCTCGTACTTGGCGGCATGGGCACCGACACTATCAAAGTCGGCAACGGCACCAACACGCTTCTAGGCGATAACGGCACGGTCAACTACGACACAACCGGCACCGCCTGGCTGAAAGATGCAACCTCCACCGTAACCGACCTTGGCAGCAACGATGTCATCACCGCCGGCAACGGCACCAACGTCATCATCGGCGGCATGAGCGGAGATAGCATAACAGCCGGTACCGGCAGCAACACCATCCTTGGCGACAGCGGCAGCATTACCTACAACGCAGCCGATGCCCTTAAACAGGCAGGCTCTGCATCACTTTCACTTGGCGGCGACGACACCGTAGCAGTCGGCGACGGCACCAACACTATCATCGGCGGCTTCGGCAACGACACCATCACCGCCGGTCAGACTTTAACCAGCAGCAACATAGTCCTCGGCGACAACGGCGACCTCCACTACGACACAGCCGGAGTTCTTCAGACCGCCCGCACCACTGACACCGTTGCAGCCACCGGCGGCACCAACGCCATCACCCTCGGCGACGGCAAAAACCTTGTCATTGGCGGCATGGGCAGCGACACCATCAAAGTCGGCAACGGCACCAACACGCTTCTCGGCGATAACGGCACGGTCAACTACGACACAACCGGCGCAGCCTGGCTGAAAGATGCAACCTCCACCGTAACCGACCTTGGCGGCACCGATGCCATTACCGCCGGTAACGGCACCAACGTCATCATCGGCGGCATGAGCGGAGATAGCATAACAGCCGGCACCGGCAGCAACACCATCCTTGGCGACAGCGGCAGCATTATCTACAACGCAGCCGATGCCCTTAAACAGGCAAGCTCTGCATCACTTTCACTTGGCGGCGACGACACCGTAGCAGTCGGCGACGGCACCAACACTATCATCGGCGGCTTCGGCAACGACACCATCACCGCCGGTCAGACCGCAACCAGCGCCAACGTAGTCCTTGGCGACAACGGCGACCTCCACTACGACACAGCCGGAGTACTCCAGACCGCCCGCACCACCGACACCGTTGCAGACACCGGCGGCAACGACGCTATCACCCTCGGTGACGGCAAAAACCTCGTCCTTGGCGGCATGGGCAATGACACCATCAAAGTCGGCAACGGCACCAACACGCTCCTTGGCGACAACGGCACGGTCAACTACGACACAGCCGGCGCAGCCTGGCTGACAGATGCAACCTCTTCGGTAACCAACCTTGGCGGCAACGATGTCATCACCGCCGGTAACGGCACCAACGTCATCATCGGCGGCATCGGCGGTGATACGATAACTGCCGGCACCGGCCGTAACGAAATCCTTGGCGACAATGGCACCATAGCCTTCAGCGCTGCCGATATCCTCGTTGAGATAACATCCTCACTGCCAACTCCTGGTGACAGTAACGACACAATCAACGTTACAGGCAAGAAGGCTGCATCTGTCATACTCATTCTTGGCGGCGATGACATCATAACCGTTGGCAACGGCATTAACTACATCATCGGAGGTTTTGGTAATGACATTATCACTGCCGGGCAGACCGCTTCGAGTACCAACGCCGTCCTCGGCGACAACGGCGATTTCCACTACGACGTAATCGGTTTCCTCCAGTTTGCCAGCACTACCGATGCAGCAGCTTCCACCGGCGGTGACGACATCATTATCCTTGGAGACGGCATAAATGTCATATTCGGCGGCATGGGAAATGACCGGTTAAGTGCCGGTTCAGGCTTCGATGTTATGGTAGGTGACAACGGTGGCGTTTATTTTGACTTCAACGTTAACTGGTCAACAGGAGGCACGGTGTTCAGTACGTTGCCGCAATTTGGCGGTGATGACGTCATCATTTCCGCATCCGGCAACGATATTCTGATTGGAGGCTTCGGAATAGACTATCTTAATGGCTGGACAGGAAACGACGTCCTGTCAGGTGACAACGGAAAAGTAACGTGGAAAGCAGCGTACATTGTTTCTATAGAGAGCATAGATCCGACGTTCGGCGGCGATGACACACTCATTGCCGGCAGTGGCAAAAACATCATGATCGGTGGAGCCGGAAACGATATTTTTGATGGTAATCTCCAAAATGACCTTATGATTGGCGAGACGGGCGAAGTAATCATGAATAACGGGTTAGTGGAGTCTGTCACCGTAAGAGGTTTACCGCTGAATCTGTTTGACTTTACCCAGTCCGGACTGTTTAATTCTTCATCCCGGGCGAACCTGAGTTCAGAACTATTTGATTCCATTGGCGGCATCCGTAGTTCTGATCTTCAAGCGACGAGCATTACCCCGGCCAGGCTTTCAGGAAGCTCTGATGCATTGGAAGCACCATCATTGAACCACCATGCGTCAGCCATGATAGCTTCTCAGAATATGCAGCAGATAATCGACTTCTTCCAGGAGTTGGAATTTGAGGATGACGGGGTTGAAGTACCTGTCTCTGTAAAACCTGAAGATGCTGCTGCAGCCGGGTCAGCAACTGTACCGGTCACCGACGGAGATTTTGTAGCAGAAAAGCTTGGCTTGGAGCATCACCGAACACATTACGCGTTGAAAACAAACGAGAGCGATGATAGTAAACAAAACGTCGAAAAAGAAGATGATACCAATATGATTCTTGGCACACTTGTCGCCGGATACACGGGCTGGAATGTCAATTCTGCCTTGCCTTCGGAACGAAAGACGCGTATCAATTCAGACTCATTCAAAAAGCTTGAACAGCAGGAACGTAACCGGCGCTTCCAGAAATGGAATTAAGATTATACTTCACAACATCCGGAGTTTCCGGATGTAAATCCACAGCAATAGAAGGAGAAAGTAATGGCTGAGAAAAACAGAGCTGATGAGAACAAAGTAGAAGAAGCAAAAACACTGGCTGAAGGGCCACGAATCAACTGGGATCAAACCAAAATGAAGACTACATATGCGAACGTCTGCAATGTATCAAGTACGAGAGAAGAAGTTTCCGTGCTGTTCGGTACCAATCAGACCGTGAACGTAGCCCAAAATGGCATCACAGTGGAACTGACCGACCGGATTATTTTGAACCCCTACGCAGCAAAGCGTCTGGCTCATATCCTGACCGGTGTTCTTCAACAGTACGAGGCAGCTTTTGGCCCACTTCCAATTGATTGATTATTTATAAATGGACTCTGATTTCACCACAGAACAACACAAAGCCCCCGACGGTATTCCTGCCTTATGGTCGTTTTTCAGGAATGCCGCCGGGGATGATTATTTTTACTACTGGCTTGCCCTACAGTCTTCTCTTATTACGGATGCCGTGCAGGGCCTGCTGGTAATAGAAACATCGGGCTCGGACTCCTATGCGCCGGTTGCCAGCTGGCCGGAAGGCAACTCCGACCCCGAACGACTTGCTGAAATCTGTGAAAGCTCCCTCGAACAGCGCTGCGGCCTTCTTGCCCGACTGACCGACTCCTCCGCTTCATCGACCGCCACTTCCCGCTATGCCGTTTCATACCCTATTTTAATCGACAACGCCCTGTATGGCGTGGTTGCTCTGGAAGTTGCCGCCGAGTCTGAAGCGGAATTGACCAGCTGCATGGAACAGCTCCAGTGGGGTGTTTCATGGCTGGAATTGTATTTCCGGCGCAGGATGTCCGGCGACACTTCAGTACTGGTAACGGGGATGAAGTCATCGTTCGACCTGCTGGCAAGTGTTCTTGCCGAGGAGCGTTTCAGCGATGCAAGCATGGTCTTTGTCACCGAAATGGCGACTCTTATGAAATGCGACCGGGTTAGTCTCGGTTTTGCAAAAAAGAACCATGTCCGGCTTGAGGCTGTTTCACACAGTGCCACGTTCGGCAAACAGATGAATCTCATCCGCTTTATATGCAGCACAATGGAGGAGGCCATTCTCCAGCGAAGCGAGATGATCTATCCGCTTCCACCCGGCGCAAAGATCCTGGTCACCCGTGACCACGAGGAACTCTCCCGGCAGCAGGCTGGTGAATCAATTCTGACGATACCTCTGCATTCCCGGGAACGGTATCACGGTGCCATTTCTCTGGAGCGTCCGGCGGATTTTCCGTTTCAGGAAGATGAAGTCAAAATATGTCGTGGAATTTTCGCCCTGATTGCTCCAATTCTTGAAGCAAAGCGCCAAAATGACAAGCTGCTGATTCTGAAAGCTGCCGATTCGCTCAAAAAGCAGGCGGAACGTTTTCTCGGTGCCGGATATATCGGTCGCAAACTGGTTGCCGTACTGGTGATCGCAGTAATCGTTTTCTTTTCAAAAGCAACCGGCGAATACCGCCTCACCGCCAATACGACGTTGGAACCGCTGGTTCGCAGATCAATAGTTTCTCCGTTTAACGGCTACGTCAAATATGCTGCTGTTCGATCAGGTGCTCTGGTCAAGAAAGGTACTGTCCTCTGTAGTCTGGACGCCAGAGATCTGCATCTGGAGCGCGGCAAATGGATGAACCAGCAAACACAGTACCAGCGCCAACGCCAAGAGGCGATAGCGACGAACGACCGGGCAAAAGCGAATATCATCACTTCACAGCTCGATCAGGCCACGGCGCAGCTTGACCTTGTCCAGAGCCAATTGAAACGAACCACTCTGGTCGCTCCATTCGACGGAATCGTGGTCACCGGCGATCTCAGCCAGAGAATTGACGGATCGGTCGAACAGGGAGAGGTTCTGTTTGAACTGGCTCCTCTGAATGCCTACCGCGTTATACTTCAGGTGGACGAATACCGGATTGCCGATGTTCGACCACAGCAGCGCGGCATCCTGGTTTTACCGGCCCTCATGGACAGAAATTTTGAGTTTGAGGTTGAAAAGATTACCCCGATATCATCACAAAAGGAGGGGAAAAACTTTTTCCGCGTTGAGGCAAAATTGATCAAGTCAAGCGACGTGCTGAGGCCAGGTATGGAAGGCATTGGCAAGATATCGGTTGACCGGCGGCGGCTAATTTCCATCTGGACCCGCGATTTGAGCGACTGGATGCGGATGAAGGTGTGGTACTGGTGGCCCTAGCAAGCGGACAAAATGAAAAGAACCTTTACAGCCAGTCCTGGTACCGGGTGGCTGGCCTCAAACCGCGCCTGCGCAGCCATATCCAGACTCAACGGCAGTGCTTTCGCGGCAAAGAATGGTATGTCCTGCAAGATCATTCCACCGGTCGTTTTCACCGGATTTCCCCGGAAGCCTATTTCATAACTGGTTTGATGGATGGCAAGCGCACCATGGCAGATATCTGGGACGCTGCCTTTGTACATCTTGGCGATAACCTGCCGACTCAGGAAGAGATTATCAGCCTGCTGTCGCAGATTCATCGTTTTGACGGACTGCAATCCGATCTTCTCCCCGACATGTCCGAACTGAGCGAGAGGAACCTGCGAGAGAAACGCAGCAAATTGATCAGCTATATCGCCTCACCCACGTCACTCCGTTTTCCTCTGTTTGACCCCGATACATTTCTTGAACGTACCATGATTCTGGTCAGCCCGTTATTCGGCTGGTTCGGCGCTCTGCTCTGGTTGTCCGTGGTAATCTACGGACTGCTTTTAGCCGGAGTACACTGGGGTGAACTAACCTCCAATGTCACTGATCGAGTCCTCAGCCTGGAAAACGTTCTGATTCTTTCCCTCGTCTATCCAATCTTTAAGGCCTTTCACGAATTTGGACATGGCTATGCGGTAAAACGCTGGGGTGGCGAAGTTCATGAAATGGGCATCATGCTACTTGTTTTTGTTCCGATCCCCTATGTTGATGCTACATCGTCATACTCATTCAGCGACAAAAAGAAGCGCATGCTGGTTGGCGCCGCCGGAATTCTTGTTGAACTCTTTCTGGCGGCTCTGGCGGTGGTGGTCTGGGTAAATGCCGGGCCCGGCACGGTGCGGGCGGTGGCATACAACATGATGATCATTGGCGGTGTTTCCACCCTGCTTATGAACGGCAACCCGCTGATCCGCTATGATGCCTATTACATCCTGTCCGATTTCCTGGAAATACCGAATCTGGCAGCCCGGAGCAGTGAATATCTCGGCTATTTCATAAAACGCCGCCTGCTCTGCATCTCCGAAGTACAGACCACTGCCCGGAGTGCGGGAGAAGCCTGCTGGCTGGCCTTTTACGGCGTGGCCTCATTCGTGTACCGCATATTCATCATGACAGCCATCATCCTGTTCATTGCCGGCAAGTTTTTTTTGATCGGGGTGCTGATTGCACTCTGGACACTTTTAAGCTTTATCGTGTTCCCGCTTAAAAAACTTATTGAGCACATGTCGTCTGATCCCCTGATGCAGCATTACCGTGTGCGTAGTCTGTTAGCCGGCGCGATGACTGTCGCCCTGTTGCTGTCAACAGTCATGGTCGTGGAAATACCCACGTTCACGGTGGTTGAAGGAGTCACCTGGATCCCCATAGAGTCGCAGGTAAACGCCGGAGCGGACGGCTTTGTCACTCACTTTCTGGCAGCTCCCAATTCCGTGGTGCGCCGGGGGACTCCGCTTATCCTCTGTGAAGCACAAAAGCTAGATAAAGAGGTAAACGTTCTCAAAGGGAATCTCGGGGAGGTCGAGGCCCGATACCAGCTCAGCACCGTCACCGACAGGGCTGCGGCAGAAGTATTGAAGGAAGAATTGATCAAATCCAAAGCTGACCTTGCCCGGGCTCGCGAACGCGTCAGCGGTCTTTTAATTCGCAGCCCTGCCGATGGCGTCTTTCTCCTCCCGCAAGCAGAAGATCTTCCGGGCAGATTTGTTAAAAAAGGGGCGCCGCTTGGCTATGTGGTTGATTTTTCACATTCTGTCGTACGTATTGTGGTGGAGCAGGATGATGTGGAGTTGATCCGCAACAGGACCAGAAAGATCGAAGCGAGGTTGGCAGGTAATCTGGCAACGGTTATCCCTGCGGTGGTAGTTCGAGAGGTTCCGGCCGCATCCAATGAATTGCCGAGCATGGCCCTGAGCGTGAGCGGCGGCGGTTCCATAGCGCTTGACCCTAACGAAAGCAAGAAACCACAATCCTTCAAGAAAAACTTCCTGTTTGATCTTGAGCTGTCCGGAACAACCCTGACCCGTGTCGGAGAGCGGGCGTTTATCCGTTTCGACCATATCCCGGAGACCCTGGCCATGAAGTGGTACCGGCATATCCGCCGCGTGCTTATCAAGCGATTTGATATATAAGGCTCTAAATGTTTGATGATAAAAAAGTATCATTATGATACTTTTTTATTGACGAATGCCGTTAATTATTTCACACTCAGGACAACAGAATATGGAGAAACGGAAACCACATTACGGACTTGATGTACTGAAGATGCTTCTGCTGCACGAGTCTACGCGCATCGTTACCCGTTCAGGTCGTCAAGGTGCCGCGATGCTGGGCTACTTTGACGATGAGTCCATGATTACCAGGGTTCTGCGTCTTGCCCCACGGGAATTTTACAAATCAATGACTATATATGGCAACTCCAAAATCTGGCAGGATGTGTACCGCACCAATGATGGTGAAGTGGGTATCTACATTAAATTGCAGAAATCCCTGGACGGCAAGGGTGTAATTATTTCGTTCAAACCGTTGGATGTAGAGGTTATCTGATATGTACAAACAAGGTGATTCATGTCCGCTCTGCGGCGGTGGCAATCTATTTGAAAAGGTGGTCGAAGAACATTTCAGCTACAAGGGGCATGCTCTGACAGTGCCTGATTACCGTATTCTAGAGTGTGCTGCCTGTGGAGAAGCGGTTGTTGATAAGGAATCTGCCCGACGGGCGGAAAAGCTGCTTCGTGATTTTGGCCGTCAAGTAGACGGGTTGCTGATGGCTGTGGAAATAAAGAGAATCCGACGCAAGCTGCACCTGACGCAGGAGCAAATGGCAACGATTCTTGGTGGTGGTTTAAAAGGTTTTGCCCGCTATGAAAACGGTCAGGTTGTCCAAAGCCGGGCCATGGATAATCTGTTGAGGATACTTGATCGTTTCCCCGAGAGCCTTGGTGCTCTTCCAGGTGTCCCGGATCAGAAGGCGGCAGCAGTGGCAGTATGTGAGGCTGATGAAGAATATGAGGGGAAGAGGAAGAAACGTTGAATGATCCGGTTCGATGAGTGCTTACGTCGCATAGCGACAGATATGATGGTAGCCGGGGAATTTATTCCCCGGAAATGAGAGCGATAATTCACATCGTCACGTACGTGACGACTGAATATATGACATTTTCAGTCCGTGGGATAAATCCCACGGCTACCATCGGACGCCCCGATGGGGCTTTAAAAACAAGCTATTTTCCAGGCCAATATGCAGTTTTGTAGGCCAACATCCCAAATCGGAGGTTGGCCGGACCTGATCAAATACGAGTTATTCGCAAATCAAAATAAACCCGAAAAACCTGAGTGCTCCAGAGTGGGCGCGATTGCCCAAGAGGAGGAAAAGTGTCGTCACTAATTTTCTTCACCAATGAAACTCGAGCATTGGTTGCAACTGATACATTAGCCACATCAGACAAGGTATGTGGTGCCGCTTTTAATTTTACCTCCAAGGCTTCTATCATACCTCACCTCCGAATGATCATCGCCGGGACTGGATGCGGAGGGTTTTGTGACCGATGGCTTCTCCAAATCAACAGCGGAATGATTGTCCGAGGAATTGACAACCTCGATTTTCATGCCCCCAGTAATCTTGCCTTGCTCTGGAGTGGCTACAAAAAAAAGTTCGCCATATCTGACCACGCTACTATCAGTATTTTCCATTTTGGTTTCTCCGAAGAAGATCAGACAATTCATTCGTATATGTACAGTTCAACCAACAATTTTGAATCAAAGACGGTTCCATATGGATTGTCAGGAAAACCAGAATTTAAATGCCCTAAACCATACGAACTACCCAAAGACTTCAGATTCATGATGGACAGCCAAAGAGAACTACAAACATCTGAAGCCAAGGAAAACAGAATCTATATCGGCGGAGAAATTCAACTTATCCGCCTTGAAATGGACGGTTTTGCTGTGAGTTCCCTCGGTAAATTTGAAGACTATTATGCCGATGAAGCCGCAATTTATCTTAATTACAGCGACAAAAATTAATAACTAACAAGATAAAGGAGTCTCTTATGGCGCTTATACCCTGTCAAGAATGCAAACAAGAAGTCAGCACCGAAGCAAAAACCTGCCCGAATTGCGGAGCAAAGGTTAAAAAACCGAAAAAACCAATGTCCCGCAACATGAAGATATTGCTTGGAATCCTCGGAGTTGGTTTTATCGTCTCAGTCAACCTCGATGTAGACAAAAAGAAAGAGTCCGAAAAACAACGTATTGCTGCCATGACCCCGGAGCAAAAGGCCGCGAATGAAAAGCGAATTACACAGCAAGCAGTGGCCGCAGAAGTTGCAAAGAAAATTAAAAATGCCATGAAAGACCCAGAAGCCTTTGAACTCAAATCCCTCATAGTAAAGCCAAACGGGACAGCATGTTATGAGTACCGAGCCAAGAATAGTTTCGGTGCTATTTTGCCCAGCAGTGCCGTGCTATCCAGCAAAGGCAAACTGCTAACACAAGAGCGAGACGGTAATTCATTTGTCTCAGTTTGGAACAAAGATTGTACGCCTGCCGGTGGTGACGAAATTGTAGACATCGTGAAAACAATTCTTAAATGAAAAGTTGTAAAAGAGCGAAGAACCGATGTCATAAAGGGATGGTATAAAGAAATTGAGGTGATTATCATGGGTATTTTATCTGATCTTTTCAATAGTGAACAAAATTCTGATTTTCAAAAATCGAGTTCCGCTCAAACGTGTAGCAAATGTGGTTGTAGTTTAAAAGGTGGGCCTGCTTATCACCAAGACGGGAAAGGTGGATGGGAATGTGTGGCCCATATTGAACTTCCACCAAAGGAGACGACCATGTTTGACCCTGAAAAAATCAAAGAGGATAAAGAACGGCTTGAAATTATAATTGCAAATTTAATGTATGAATTCGAAAAAAAATGGGGTGTAGAATTTGATTCAATCATAGGGTTGAAAGATAAAGGAGAAACAAGCATAAGCATGATTCGTTTGAAGGTGTCTCTGTAATCATCTAACCCTAATTAAGCACACAACTTGTCAGTCACACCGGTCGACGTAACACTTCGCCGGGGGGACTCTCGACAGTTGGGAATCATCACATGGACATTGTTTATCTCGATCAGAACAAATGGATTGAGCTTGCTCAGGTACATGCCGGCAGGGTCAATGCTGAGCCTATTGCTACCCTTTACGCCCAACTTCTTAGCGCGGTCGAACGCGGAATGGTACTCTTCCCTCTTTCTGTGTCTCATGTACTAGAAACGTCCAAGCGAAATGATCCAGTCAGCCGAGGCCATGTGGCGGAGACGCAGGCCAAGTTAAGTCGCGGATACGTGTACCGCAGTCGCGCAGGGCGACTAGAGGTCGAGATATGCACAACTCTGCATCGTCTTTTCGGCATTAAGGCACCCGATCTGCCACCAAACTGGGCAATCGCGCATGGCTTCCTGCAAGCTTTCGAACCTATGGACGCACTCATCGCATCTCCCATCGAGGTGCAGCGGATTGCGCGCATAAACGCCTTCATCGATCCAGCCGACCAGTACGTCGACTATATAAAGAACCAAGACGACGCGCGCCGTCGTAAAGCCCACTCCAAGCTTGCCGCAAGTACGATGGACCTCGTTTCTCGAATCGAAGCGCGGCGTGCGCGGCTGACAGGAGAGTCAGTGGATCTCCGTCGCCGTGCCTATTCGGTCCAGTTGTTCGTGGATCATCAGGACAGCTTTATTCGAATACTCAACGGTCTCGGCTATTCCCTCGAAGAACTGCGAGCAAAGGGGGATCGAGCAATGCGTTCGCTTATCGAAGATGTACCCACCCTTAATGTCGAGGCAGAGATGGCGGCGAGACTTGAGTCTAAAACAGGCAACATTTACCCGAATGACGTGTTCGATATGCAGTCCTTCTACACGGCCATTCCGTATTCTTCTCGAATCATTGCCGAGAAGGGGGCAATCTCACGCGCCAGGCAAGCAAAACTCGATGTCCGGTATCACGTTGCCCTATCGCAGTCGCTGAACGACCTACTCAACGTTTACCCTGCGCGATGACGCGGGGTGAACCTTTGGGGACGCCCTTCATATATTCACAATTGAGGAAAAGTGATTTCCCAACTTGCACTTGGACCGTGTCCGGGCGATAAAGCTGCCCGGCAGGTCAAGGCCGGCCCCGTTGTAGACAAACAGAGAATGCAATCCACGCTTGACTATGTTAACGCTTAAATGTACCTTTACAAGTACAGATCTGGAGGTTGCCATGCCACACACATTGTCAATTATGGAAGCACGAAAACAGCTTACGTCCCTACCGGAAACTCTTTTCCACGACGGACAGCTTGATGTTCTGGAAATCACTCGTCGTGGCAAGCCGGTGTTGGCCGTGTTGCCGTGGGAATTGTACGAAGCGGTTTCGGAGACGTTGGAAGTTATGGGGGATAAAGAACTGATGGCTCAATTACGTCAGAGCATACTAGAGATGGATTCCGGTAAACTCATCTCCTGGCAGGATGCCAAACAGGAGCTTGGCCTGTGAAGTGGCAGATTCTGCTTACTCCAACGGCATTGAAGCTCTTGTCGGACATTTCCGATAGGCGCATCCGTGAGAAAATCGGCTCGGTGATTGATTGTCTGGCTGAAGACCCGGAAAAACAGGGCAAGGCACTGCTCAGTGAATTGGCAGGGTTTCGCAGTATAAGGGCTGTTGGGCAACGTTACCGCATCATTTATCAGATCAGAGATAACGACATTGTTGTAGTTATTGTTGCCGTTGGTATTCGTCGTGATGGAGCCAAAGATGATATCTACAATCTGGCGAAGAAGCTTTTCAGATTGAGATTGTTAAGCGAGTGAAACCAGTTCCTGAATAAATGTTCCATTTGGGTGGATGGCCAGTTCGGACGTGCGCGTGAACTGGCCATTAACAGACGCTGATAGCCAGTGTTTTACATAAATATGTAAACGGTAGACTTATTGAAACTACACCACGTCCAACAATGCGCTCAACCGGACGCGCGAAAAAACTACACGCCGGTTAGCGCCGAAACCGGACAGGCCATCGGGACAAGAGGAAAATAAGCAGGCTTACGATCCGCCCAATAGACAGGCGGGTCACCCCCAATAAGCTTTATCGTGAGGACCAAGGGCAATAAACTTGATGGTGTCGTCAAGGCAGTCAGGACAATCTGCACAGTGGACAATGGCATCGTCTCCCTTCTTTCGGCAAGTTGCGCAGTAAAGGAAAATAATCAGGAAATTGCGTTTGACGGGACAACTGTAGAAACCACGAAGGTTTCCTTTGAGCGGTTCACCCAGAATCACAGGGTTTTCGCAGATCATATGAACTTTTTTTCGGACAGCTTCTTTAATTGAACTGTGTTTTTTTAGAGAAGCGGCAAAATCATCGCTAAAAACAAGATTCATTTAAAGACCTCATCATAACTGAGCCAACTGACTGTACCTGCTTTAACTCGCTCAATTGTGCTTAAAAGCGAATCAGAAAAATCAGGGTCTGCCAGTATTATTTCAGTAGAGTCATTCTCTTTAACCCGCTTCAGCTTTAAAGCGAATTGGGTAAAAACTTCGGATACCGTTGTTCTCTGGGATTCAGCATATTCCTTGATGAAGTCAATTAAGTCGGCGTCAAGAGTAAGATTGATTCTGGATTTTTGCATAGCGCACCTCCTGAATGTCATGTTATGCGCACGATATGCGCCTTGTCAAGTCAGAAAATCTCGACAAGGGAAATATTCAACCACCGGCAACACCGGGCAGCGGGGAAAAAACCTGTTGAGCACCCTCTGCCTACAATCTTGAAAACACGGCCAAACTATTATGCTGCATAACCTGCTGAATCATCCACCCGCAACCCATGACTTCCGCCCTGAAAAGCAGGACGTGCGACCTGGCGCTGTGGCAAAAATTGTCGGAGCGATTACTGGCGGTGTGGAGAGACGGATTCGCTCCCACTTCGCCGGTCTGGGGAAAATTCTTCCGCTTGTAGAGCAACATGCCGTCCATCTGTCAGGAAAAAGCGACCTTGAACTGAAGAATGAAGCAGGACACCTTGGCCTTGAATTGCATCGCGACGGCTTTCGGGATGATCTGGTTGCCCATGCCTTTGCCATTATCAGGGAAATTGCCGGTCGAACGCTGGGCAAAAGGCATTTTGATGTACAGCTCATGGGGGGCTGGGCACTGCTGAAGGGGATGGTTGCTGAAATGGAGACCGGCGAGGGGAAGACACTTACCGCTACTCTGGCTGCCGGCACCGCTGCACTGGCTGGTGTTCCGGTGCATGTTCTAACGGTCAACGACTATCTTACCCGGCGGGATGCCGATGAAATGGGACCGATTTACCGGGCGCTGGGGCTCAGCGTCGGATGCATTATTCACGATGTGCCGGTTAACGGGCGACGTGCAGAGTATTCGTGCGACATAACCTATTGCACCAATAAGGAGATTGTCTTTGACTACCTGCGCGACAAGCTGACGTTGGACGACATGGGGGGCGGCGGGCTGCGGGTGAGGGCTGAATCTCTGTATGCGAAAGATCCCCGCCATAGTCGCCTTTTGCTGCGCGGGCTTTATTATGCGATAACCGATGAAGCGGACAGTCTCCTGATTGATGAGTCGAGGACACCGCTGATAATTTCAGGTTCGGTGGTTGGCAGGGAAGAAGCTGATTTCATGAGGGTCGTCATCGATTTCGCCAAAAGCCTGGTGATCGGCAAAGATTTTACCATTGATCTGAGCGCCCGACAGGTCAGGGTCAAGGAGAGTGGCGAAAAGAAGATTCGAGAGCTTGTGCTGCCTGCTGATACACAATGGACCGGCACTATCCGGAAAAATGAGATGATTCGTCGCGCGCTCTCGGCACTGCATCTGTTTGAGCTGGATAAGGACTATCTGGTTCGGGACGATAAGGTGCAAATAATCGACGCCTTCACCGGAAGGGTCATGCCGGATCGTTCCTGGGAACAGGGATTACAGCAGCTTATCGAGATCAAGGAGGGGTGCGAGGTCACCCAGCAGCAGGAAACCGTTGCTAAAATCAGTTATCAAAGATTTTTCCGGCGCTATCTGCACCTTGCCGGCATGACCGGTACGGCCAAGGAGGTAACGGGAGAGTTCTGGTCCGTGTATAATCTTCCGGTGGTGCGTATCCACACCCATCGGCCGCTACAGCGCAAGGCGCTGCCGGACAGGATTTTTTCTGATCGGACCGTCCGGGATTGCTATCTGCTGGATCGGGTCCGTGAGCTTCGCGCAACTGGTCAGCCGGTGCTGATAGGCACCGGGTCTGTAGCGGCATCGGAAGTCGCGTCCCGGCTTCTCGCTTCTGCGGGACTTGAACATTCGGTGTTAAATGCAAAGAACGATGCCGAAGAGGCCGGAATCGTGGCATTGGCCGGTGAGCGGGACGCCATTACCATTGCAACCAACATGGCCGGCCGCGGTACGGACATCAAACTGGCGCCCGGCGTTGCCGAACTGGGCGGGCTTCATGTTATTCTGACCGAACTGCACGAGGCGACCCGTATTGATCGACAGCTTGCCGGACGGTGTGCCCGGCAGGGCGATCCCGGAAGTTATGAGGCGATCCTGACGTTGGATGAGGTGATTCTGGAAAGCGGAAAAGGTGGGCTGGCCGGTGTTCTTGTGCGAAAAATAGTGCCGAAAGGAACACCCTTTTGGAGTGTCGCGGCAAAACGTGCTATTGTCCACGTGCAAAAAGAGACGGAGCGCTTTCATGGACGAATGAGGCGCGAACTCTTTAAACAGGATGCCCAGAGAAAGAACCTGATGTCGTTTTCACAACGGGAAGAATAGGTGAAATATGGACGCTGAAGCGAGCAGGCAGGAATTCGGATTAATCAGCAACTTGAATATCGATACCGTAGCAGCCAACATATTCGAGGTGTTTTGCTCTCCGGGTGAAGTGATCCTTGCTTTCGGTACCATTCAGACACCGAATTGCGGTCAGGACGATCTAATGCAAGCCAGTTTGGACAGGAGAATAATGTTATCTCCGTATATCGCCAAGAAACTGGCGGCACTGCTCAATAATAAAGTCCGGGAATATGAATCAGTCTTCGGCACACTATCCCACGAAGTTCAGAGTACGTTCTCACCAGTAAACAACTCATCACCACCAGATACTCCCGTTTTTGCTTCCAGGGAAATTGCCGGGAAGGCGCATGCTCTTGTCCGGTTGGTTGACAGTCTTGGCGTTGACTATGGCATGGAGCGTTCATTCAAGATATCCGATAAATCGCTGTTGTCCAATCGCGTTATCATGGGTTTGAAAAAGAGTGATCTGACTGGTGACCCTGATGAAACACTCTGCTCGGTCTTTACCCGGATGGGCATGCCGCCGAACTTTATGGATGAGTGCAGGAAGCTGTTGCCCACGACGGAATTCGTTCACTTCGGGTTCGAAGAACAGCGGGATGGCTGTTTATACAAGGCGTATCTTGAATTCAGGACAAATTTGAAGTTTGCGCCGGGCGGTGCAAAGGTAACGCAAGAACCGTTTCTGGTGTTTTTAGGTTTCAAATGGGATCCGTTCAATAACAATAAAGGTGCAAAAACTTCCTATACCTGTTACCCGCTATTGTCGGTTGATGAAATCCAGGAGAGGCTGTCCAATCTCTTTGAACGTAATCCTGACTATAAATCGTTTGAAACGGCGAAGAACATTTTGCAAAACGCCGTGAAGATCATATCAAATGACAAGATTGTTTATGAAGAGGTCAGCGAAGAGAGCAATCCAAGAAAATCATTTGATATGAATCTGTATGGAGCCGAGTTGTGCATTCGCGATATCTATCCGTTCCTGATGGATATCGGTCGGCATTACGCGCTTCCTGCTGATCAATTCATACCGTTGTGCGACAGAATAAGCGACAAGAGGTTCGGCCATCTTTCCGGGGGAATAGACAGGGAAGGGAAGGATTTCCTGACTGTGTACTATGGTGTTGAGAGCGTTGACACGCCTCGCCGCCCCGTTGATGTGCAGTAGAGCTATTCGAAATCAGCCGGAGTCAGATTATGAGTTACGTAATAGCCATCGCAGGACCGGTCGGTTCGGGGAAATCATCGTTGGTTGAGGCGCTTGTCAAACAGCTGGGTGACGCCTCAATGGTCTGTTTCGACCATTATGAAAATATTACTCATAGAAGCCCGCACGAGCTCGTACAATGGATTCAGGACGGTGCAGATATTGATCAATTTACCTTTCCCACCCTGGTTCATGACCTTGAAAAACTGAAGCGGGGCGAAACTGTTGAAGAGCCGGTCACACATGAGAATGTTGAACCGCGAAAATATATCGTGTTCGAGATGCCGTTCGGCAAAGCCCATTCGGCAACAGCACCTTTTATTGATCTGCTGCTTTGGATAGACGTCCCACTTGATACCGCGTTAGCGCGCAAATTACGGGAGCATTCCGGGATTTTTCTGGAGCACTTTTCGCCGGACAAACATCGGGAATGCCTGAACTGGGTTCATGGTTACCTTGACAGTTACCTCCTCTTTGTTCATGACATTCTGGTGATTCAGCATGACAAGGTTCGCCCCGGTGCAGATTTCGTTATCAACGGACTGGATGATCTTGAGAATATGAGTTGGCAGGCCGTGCAGTTCATTCGTTCCCAATTACCCTGACAGACGAGGGTTACGGTGTCCATTTCAAAAGAGATACAATACAGCCGGATTAATCTGAAGAGCTATGCCGTCATTCCGGTCTGGTATGGCTGCAACAGTTCCTGCACCATCTGTATGCTCTCGAATGTACGGGGAAGGTTGGCCACGGTTGACTTTGATACGTTCAGCAGGCTCATTGCGGCTCTCGTCAATGAGCGCAGATATGACAACCTGATTCTCTCCGGTGCCGAGGTGACCACTTTCAGCCATCTTGATCAGTACGTCCGGTATGCCGCTTCATTCGGGTACTTCAGGAAAATCCAGATTCAGACCAACGGCCGCAAACTGGCTGATAAAGAATATCTGAGCAGACTTATTGACGCCGGAGTGAACGAATTTTTTGTGAGTGTTCACGGCCAGAGTGAAATCCATGATGCGATTACCCGTACGCCCGGATCATATGCCGCAACCATGGCAGGCATCGGCAATCTGAGTGAGTATCCGGTACATGTCATAACCAATACGGTTCTTACCAGTTTCAACCGTCTCGAAATTGCGGCACTTTTCAGAGAACTCTGTACGGCGCCGGTACATGAAATGCACCTGTGGAATTTTTTCCCGATGGATACTTCCGACCGCCTTGATCTGGTTGTCAGCATGCCAGACCTTCTCATGCTTTTTCCGGAAATATCGTCGGCAATTGGCGCATCCGGCAAACCGCTGGTACTGAAAGGATTTCCCGAGTGCCTTTCTCCGGGAGCCCCTTGTTTTATCAACAGTGATTTTCCGCTGAACCTGATTCAGGACGATTTCTGGTTTGAGTTTGCAAAGAACGGGTTCGGAACCTGCGTATATAAGGGCACCTGTAGTGCCGAAGAATGCTGGGGGCTTTCCCGTGCCTATATCGAAAAATATGGCGACGAAAGACATCTTCTCTCTCCGCTGTCAAAAAGCGGAACGGCAGGAGCCGCATGATGACAACTATCACAAACAGAAGGGAAATTGCCGCTGCTGATGACAGTTTTTTCAATTACTGTCTGTGGGAATACCCGCCGCTCACCCCGCCATCCGGCAAGTTCAGGGCCAGTAATCTGCTGTACCACTCATTTCAAGTCGGCACGGCCCATGACAATGCGTTCCGGATTGTAGATCTCATCAGGAATACGTTTGGAGTCGGCAACACCGTCTGGGGAGTAAAGCTGATTGACGGGGTATTGAAATGGGAATTCTACCTGTATGATTATCGGCGTCGTGACCGGGAAAGATCAATTTCACGGCTCGTGAGCGCTATCGCCCCTATAGTATCATGCAGCGTACCGTTCAACGAAGACCCGCACTATTTCATGTTCTCCATCGACATCGACAACAGCCTGCTGTCCGGAGTCCGTGAACTCGATGAAATACACATGTATGTGGGTAATGTGGGGAGTAACGTTTCTTCCGGAATAAGCTATTCCGTTACCAAAGAGCGAAGCAGGCTGGAAAACCTGTACTACTTCTTTAACCCGAAGCAACATCATGATGATATCATCGGGAAGATTTGCTGCTCCGCTTTCCTGGACACCTCTAAAATTGATCTGGATACGATCCTCTGGCCGGAATTGGCGGACTGCAGCACTATCTGCCTGGCCAACAAGCAGCACAACGACTGTATCTATTTTTCCGGAATCACCGTGAATCAACTTTTATTTGCCATGACCAGGCTGGATTATCCGGCCGAAATAGTAAACTTTATCAGAGATAACAGGGCAAACCTTGACCATCTTCGCTATGATTTCGGAGTTGACTATATTCTGGAAAACGGACGGATGGTGGTTGTGAAAAGTGGATATTATGGTACGTTCTGACATGGAAAGGCGTAATGACGATTCAATGCCCGGCTATCTGTGTGTAGATGAATTCATCAAAGACATGGTGGCTGCTCGCGCCTTGACGACCGCTTTTGAACTCAAATTAATTGATTTTCTGGCTTTCGGTCCGCCTGCAACATTTGACGATTTGAAAAAAAGTGTTCTGTCCACTCACAGTGGCCTGAAGCTGCTTTTGAAACTGCTGGTCGATAGTGGTGTTCTGGAAACAGACTCTGATCGCTACCTGCTGACGCCCGGATTCAGCGCAGCTTTGGAGTATCGAGACCTGCTGTTGACGAAGCTTGAATTCTCCCATATTGCGGCCCACGACTTCATCGACTCCTTCTCTTTTTTGACTGCCGATCCGCTGGAATTTATGAAGCGTGCCGGAATGTTCAGGCTTTTCAACTACGGCAATGCACTGGAAAACACACCTGAGAACCGCAAACAGACGGCACGGTGGATGCGCATAACCACGATGCTGACCAGATACGAAGCCCCTGCATGCCTGTCTTTGCACAACTTTGCACAACATGTGCGCATGCTTGATATCGGTGGAAACAGTGGTGAATTTGCGTTGCAGGCGTGCAGAGCCAACCCCGAATTGCAAGCCACGGTGTTTGACCTGCCGGTTGTGTGCGATATCGGGCACGATCACCTTCGCACCGAACCGGAATCAGCCAGGATACACTTTGTCACAGGAAATGCCCGGGCGGACGATCTTCCAGCAGGGTTTGATCTCATCACCTTCAAGTCAATGCTTCATGATTGGCCTGATGAGGTGGTGCGGACATTATTATATAAGGCATGCAACGCCCTGGAACCGGGGGGGAAGCTGCTGATTTTTGAACGCGGCCCGTTTGAAACGGGTGAAGCGGGACTGTCCTACTCAAATATCCCGATCCTGCTGTTTGCCCATACGCTTCGCTCACCTGATTTATATATAGAATGCCTGGAGGAAAACGATTTTCACCAGATCAGAGTGCAATGGATTGATCTTGAAATGCCTTTTTTTATCGTTACCGGTGTAAAAAAAACTGATGCGGTTTTACAATGTTAAAATAAGGGGGATGGATGTTAAAGCGAGTTGCTCTGTTTTGTACCGTTATGGTTGGATTTTCACTGTTTGCAGCATCATTGGTGATGGCGGCGACGGAAGATTTTGAAGGGCTTGTCTATCCCAGTGAGGTGGTCAAGGTAAGCAGCCAGATTTCAGGGATCCTCGAAGAAGTTGCTGTTGAACGTGGCGACCTGGTCAAAAAGGGACAGGTGCTGGCTCGCTTGAAATCCGGTCTGGAAAAAGCGGCACTTGAACTGGCCCGCGCCAATGTAGAGTTTTTAAAACGCAAAATGGAACGAAATGTTGAACTGGCCAAGAAGAAACTCATCTCCGCCCACGAAAATGATGAGCTCGTGACCGAGTACAGGAAGGCCGAATTGCAGCTTGATGAGGTGCAGGAGAAACTGAAGCTGCGCACAATCCTGAGCACGATCGACGGCGTCGTAACCGAGCGTCTCATGGCTCCGGGGGATTATGTCGGTGAGACCCCCATTCTCAAACTGGCAAGCCTCAATCCGCTCAAGGTCGAAGTTATTGTTCCCGCGAAGCGCTTCGGATCTGTCAAGAGAGGGATGAAAGCGGAAGTACGGCCCGAACTGCCGGTGGGTGGCGTATATGTCGGCAAGGTCACGATTGTTGATAAGGTAGTCGATGCTGCGAGTAGCACCTATATTGTCAGGGTTGATATTGCCAATCCCGAACTGAAAGTGCCGTCCGGACTCAAGTGCCGGGTTCGTTTCATCAAATAGCCCAATATCCGGGGAGAGGAGATGCAGATGATCAAAACATTATTGAACATGATAGTGCTGCTCTCAATTGTGGCGTTGCTGGTTCCGATTCAAAGTGACGCCGCACAGGAAGCTGGTAATCCCGAGGTTGTTCCTGAGCAAAAGCAGGGAGCCGTTCAACAATATCTGAACAGATTGAACGTCGAAAAACGTCTTACCCTGCACATTAATGACCCAAACAATTTTCACAAGTCCAGCGGCAGCCTGCTGGATAAGATCGTTGCCTCGCTTCCCCAATACTACCGCCTGGACCAGTCGGCACAAAAACTCGTCCCGGTACAGCCGCGAATGTATTTTACCTATGGTGATTATACCGGCAACAGTGAACTGCCGGTCATACCGTTCAGTGAAAACCCGGCGCCGGTTGAGTTTAAAGTAAATATCATCAATATGGTACTGCCAGAATACCAGAATGAAGACCACAATATGAAGGTGACTTACCATGACTCTAATATATGGGTAGTTAACAAGACGTCCAAAAGTCTGAAACTTGATAAGCTTGTTCTTTTTTACAACGGCAAATACATTAACGAAATCCTTGAACGTCAGTTAATGGTGGCACCCGCATCTTCAACAAGCGCAATTTCCCTGGCGAAAATATTGGATCGTGATCCGGTGCTGTTTGCCCGACATGACGAACTGACCGCTATGGAAACTCAACGGAAGAAGATCAACGCCGGTTTCGGCACGATTTACCGGGACCCGCAAACCAATACCCCGCTGATGTTGAACAGGGTAAACACTTATTCCGTTTCTGAAACGGTACCAAACATGGCCGCCACAACTTTGCTCGATACTTATATGACCTCTCTCACCAAGGATAAGGTTATCCCATCAGTTGAGCTGCCGCTGGATCTCAAGATTGAGTTCGATACCGGCAAAGCCGAAATCAGGAAGAACTATGTAACAATCCTGAATAAACTTGGTGCGGCAATGAAGACGCACCTGAATTCCAGGGGCATCATAGAGGGGCATACCGATAACGTTGGAAGCGAGGCGGCAAACCTGAATCTCTCCGAACGTCGGGCATTGGCCGTTAAGCAGTACCTGATGCGGAACTACGGCATTGATCCGGACAGACTGCAAACAAAAGGTTTTGGCAGATCACGACCGATCGCCGACAACGGCACTCCTGTCGGGAGAGCACAGAACAGAAGAATCGAAGTCAGGTTTATCGGAGTTTAGATCAGGAACGGAATCAAACCGCTGACTTGTGGATTTTCAGTCATCTTTGACAACACTACCTCTTTTGAAAAAAACGTACCAACCTGGATTGATATTGCTGAAGAAAAAAGGGTACAGGGCTTATAGCCCCGTACCCTTTAAAGCACACATGAATCATTTTATATTAGCGGTCAGATAGTATTAAGCCTTGAGGTCAGCGGATGTATTTGATGCCATCATGAGATCTTGTATTTTTGCCATCATCTCAGAAGGCACTTGATACACAACATTGTTACGGCTATCCAAAAATTTGGTACGGGGCTCGCCTTTCAAATTGTAAGACTCAACAACGTGGCTGACCACCCCCGCCGGCTT
Source organism: Geobacteraceae bacterium (assembly GCA_025355325.1). GTDB lineage: Bacteria > Desulfobacterota > Desulfuromonadia > Geobacterales > Pseudopelobacteraceae > JACRCG01. The sequence continues at coordinate 17,392 of JANXZX010000056.1, read as the reverse complement.
ACTGTTGTTTTCGGCTTTTGCAACAGTCAATGGCTTGTTATCAATAGACACTTTATCGTTAGCTTGCAGATCTGCAACCATTGACAACTCAACTTTGCCAGGCATCTGGTCTTTTGCCAGCGGACTAGCCGCCGCTACAAGCATATCCGGTGTAGAACCGACGCTTAAAGCCTCAGGCTTCAACGCAGAGACGCTTCCCGATATCAAATCAACTGACATGTCAGCCTCCGTTTTATATAACTCTATTTGATCTTATCGGGTTACTTCTTAATTTCTTGATCAGTTTATTATTATATTTTTCACACACTAAATCATTATTAGCGGTGTTGACGGCAGTGGTTATATGGTTGGCTTGGTTACGTTGACTGTCTTGTGATTTATGGTAGGTTATATTCAGATACTATCTCTTGGACATGGAGGGCATCATGGCTAGCTGCGAATTCGTTGACACCTGCGCTTTCTTTAAAGAAGAGTTCCGAGACAACCCACACACTAAAGAATTCCTATGCAGCACGTACTGTGAGGGGCACTTCACAACTTGTGCTCGCTACAAAATTGCCGTTTCTGAAGGGATGAGCAAAGTTCCTCGTGACCTTCTTCCGGATACTCTTAAAACTGCAAAGTGCTTTAGCGGAATATAACTTGTTAATTGCTCCGGAATAGCCAGATCGGCTCTCTGTGGGGATATGTGTGATCAAGAAACCTGCGTCAGCGAAAACAAAGCACCTACGATTTCTCGCAGGTGCTTTGTTTTTTAAGTGGTGCCAGGGACGGAATCGAACCGCCGACACGAGGATTTTCAATTATTGGTTCGATTGAAATTATTATTATATTTCAGCATTTTGAGTAGTCTGCGTTGTGACTGGTGTAGTCACTTCGCTTCAAAGTGTTATTTAACCAGTGCCCTGCCTTTGACAATGCGGTAACTGATTACGTTGGCAACGTCACCAAGGACTGCCAGTGCCCCAAACCGATCTCGATACTCATCGAGCAGCTGCAGCGATTTGATCTCTATATTATCCATCAGCCCGATAAATGCTGCTCGTACTGTACGTTTGTCTATCCCGATTTCAACCGCAAATTTGCCTAGAGTATCTGGAGGGAGATAGCGTGCATCGCTCTGCCCCCCCATCTTCATGGCAAACTTGTTGTTCAGACGCCTGTAGACTGCTGTGCAGAGGAGGTCGTAAAACGGTGCCACCCTGACCAGCCCCCCATTGTAAAGAATCGACAGGTTTTTGCCATGTGCGTCGGCATTGCCGATGATGAAGTTGAAGATGGCCCAGTTGAGCAGATTGCTGGCATCAAGCAGCGGTTCGTCGCTCCATTTATCAACCAACTGGAAGCAGTCGCTGAACCCCGGGCCACCCTCCTTTTCATATTTTAACTCCGGTGGGATGCCGAGCGCTTGGCAGAAATCCTCTTGATGCAGGCGGACGATGTCGCCGGAGGCAGACTGTTTGCGGTCATATCGCTCGACCATGTAGACCTGTTTGCCTCCAATGGTGACGACTTGTGAAACAGGAACCGGCAAGCCGATCCGGGCGGCAAGCGTCATGCTGAATGTTTCGTTGATGACAGTATTGTCTAGCTGCGCTATGGCGGTCTTTAATATGTGAGAGGAGGGACTGGCTCCTTCCGGAATGTAGTAGTTGCTTCCATCGAAATAGACCGGCAGTTTGTTCTGGGCCCCGGCAAGCGAAAGCCTGACCCCTTCCTCGCCAGCCAGGAATGGATGGCTCGGCAATTTGTCCAGCTCATCAGATAGCTCTTGTTCGGCAATGAGTCTATATCCACCGGTAGACCCAGGCAGGCGATTGAAGGCACTTACCGAGATGGCGCCAGCACAGTCGCCGCCGATAGCTTCCAGAAGTCCGAATACATTCTCCTTTGATATGCCAACTTGGTGGGCTATCTGGGTCAGTACGGCACCTTCAGGCAGAAGATTGGAAAAAAAAACTCTGGCTGCCTCGTCCCCGTAAGCTGTTGAAGCAAGCGGTAATAGCCGGGATATCGGCGAAGCGCCGGGTAAAGTGAGATAGTCGGCGCTGTATGAGAACGTCAACTGTCGGCCCTCTCGCGCAAGTATGCCCGCTTTGATGTTGTTGAGATACACCGTGAGTTGATTTGTCATCGTTTCAGTTTTTTATCGGGTCTGCCGAGCGTGGATAGATGTAGACATTCAGCCCCAGCTTCCGGAGCACACGAAGGGTCTTGCCCAGTTCGGCCGTCTCTTTGCCGTTCTCAAGCTGTGAAAGAAACTTTGTTCCGACCTCTGACATGCCTGCCGCCATGTCCTGGCGGGCACCGGTTTCTTTTCGCTTTGTGCGTATGATACGACCAATGTCTTCGGCCGTTGTTACCTTGCCGTATGCAGTTATGGAATCGATCATGGTTTTCATACACACCCCATATCCGTACGAACATATAATGATTAATTAAGCGTTACATCCATTAAAAATATCCGTACGGACATATAATTGTTGATCAAGTGTTGCACATTTATAAAATTACCGTACGGACATAATTTACTATTGGCAGGTTATTTGTCAATAAATATTTCCGTAAGGACATATAACTCTGATATGTCCGCCAGTAGTCAATAGGAAAGAGTAGTCCCTCAACACCGGTTTTCGCTGTTTGTTTTTGATTTATGTTTCCAGAGTATAAACAGAGATGTCACAAAACGCTTTTCGTGACAGAAAGGATCAGGCGACAGAAATGGTCAGCTGTTTCCCAAGAGCATTGGCAAACTTTTCAAGGGTAGAAAGCTTCATATCCTCCGCATGATTCTCAATTCTTGAAATAGCAGTTTTTTTGGTGCTGATTCTAACGGCAAGTTCCTCCTGAGTAAGGCCAGCATCTTCACGAGCCTGACGAAGCATTACACCAAGCTTGAAATCATGAAAACCTTTCTCGTAGTTTTCGGCAAACTCAGGATCACGTTTTTTCCTGCCATCAATATATACTCTTATATCGCTCATGCTCATTTCCTCCGTAACAAATACTCTTGTTTGTACGCTTCAGCCCGTTCAATTTCGCCGGGTGGTGTTTTCTGGGTTTTCTTCACCAAGCCATGAGTTAGGATCACAACCGAATTGCCAGCAAAGAAACAGAAGATACGATAAATGTTTGATCCCAGGGCAACCCTTACTTCCCAGATTCCATCTGTGTTGACAAGCTTTTTGAAATAGGTGGAAGGTAATATTTCTAGTTCTTCCAGTAATGCCAGCGTTCAAGTAACTTTTTGAGCAGCCTTGCCGGAAAGACTCTCAATGAACTCTTGTACAGGACAATTCCCGTCTGATGCTTTATAGAATTTAACGTTACGTATCATGTTGCGATGTTAACATCCAGGTTAACACGTGTCAAATATTATCATGTTCGGCAGTATTTATATGTGTGAGGTGCATTATACAGTCTGTAGTTGATCAATCATGACCACACAAGCCCCATTCGACATCTTCCCGGATAAATTGTTCAGTCGGAGTTTCTTGATGTGATTCGAGGTACCGTTGCAGAGACTCCGAGACCAGTGCATCAAGGTTGCTTACCCAACCACGATCAACCATATTCTGAGCCTGCTGCAAAAGTTGTTGTGGTACTTCTGCATATAGTGTCGCCATTGTGTAACCTCCGTACTAAAAACACCGCTGATGCTCATTTAATCTAATTCTTACCGGTCAAACTTCGAAGCACGCTCAAAAAACTTTCTCATTTACCGTGCAATAGTATCCAATATTTTAACGGTTTAACAGAGCATTTAAAAGTCAATTCAGCGAATATCGATCTTCACCACCTCCACCAAAAAGAGCGGAGCCTCCCTCAGCACTTAATATTAAACAACCGCGCATATCTCGATTCCGATAACGACCTCGATAATATCCGCCGATGCCCCAGATGTTCCGGGGTCGAATCCAATCAAGCCTCCAATTGAAGCTTATGCGCCGAGCACGATGACAACTCCTGTGAGCACTAGGTGTATTCGTCGGCGGATAATCCGCAGAACCGCTCTAATGAAGAGGGTTTGCGGTGGCTATTTACCATAAATCCTGATATGAATATGCAGTTTTTGAATCCAGTTAACCCGTGAAAAATAATGACTAAATTTCAAGAAAATGAAACCTTTGAACTGAAGAAATCTACCTCCGAACTGAAAGAGGCGGTGATCTCTATTGTCGCGATGCTGAACAAGCATCAGCGTGGTGAGGTCTGGTTTGGCGTTAAGAATGATGGTGCGGTTGTCGGCCAGCAGGTTTCAGACAAAACAATGCGGGATGTCTCCAAGGCCATTTCAGAACATGTTGAGCCCAAGGTCTACCCCGTAGTTGAGCAGGTATATGTTGATGGTAAACAGTGTATCAAGGCGCAGGTCGAAGGCAGTGAACATCCTTATTACGCCTATGGACGCGCATATATCCGAGTTGGTGATGAAGATCGCAAGTTAAGTGCCAAGGAACTTGAAAAGCTGATCCTGGAGAAGAACCGCGACCGTCTCCGCTGGGACACGGAAGTTTGCGCCAAAGCTGTGATTGACGATATCGGCCCTGGCAAATTTAAATCGTTTCTGAAGCTCAGCGGTCTCAAGTTCGACACGATCCAAAATTCCCTCGAAAAGCTGAATCTGGTGCAAGACGGCAAGCTACTGAATGCCGCCGTGCTCTGCTTTGCCCGCAAACCGGAGAAGTTCTTTCCCAACGCCCGCCTGCGCTGTGCTGTCTTTGGTACACTGGACACGACTGTCACCATCACCATGCAGGATTTCTATGGTGATGTCTTTTACCTGATCAAAAAAGCAGAAGAGTACATTCTGGAGCATATCAATATCGGTATGCGACTTGACGGGCTATTTCGGGTGGATGTTCCTGAAATCGACCGCGAGGCATTCCGCGAGGCGATTATCAATGCCTTCTGTCATCGGGATTACCGGGAGTACGATTCGGTCAATATTGCCATTTTTAAGGATCGAGTGGAAATCAGAAGTCCCGGTCTGCTCTACGCTAGCCTGACAGTTGCCGACATTCGACACAAAATGCTTTCCGAAAGGCGCAACGAACGCCTTGCCGAACTGCTTCATCGGATACACTTCATTGAAAAGTGGGGGCGTGGCATCAAGATGATTTTGGAGCGTGAGCCACAAACCGAATTCGAGGAGCTTGGTACCCATTTTATTGCCACGTTCAAACGGAACAGTTACGAGCTGACGAAGCCGGATGTTGTCGGTGAGAGTTCGGTGAAAACGCCGGTGAAAACGCCGGTAAAAACGCTGGTGAAAACGCCGGATCTGATACTCGCGCAGCTTGCAGACGATCCGCATCAATCTCTGGCAGACATTGCTCCGCTGATTGGAAAATCGCTCAGTGCCGTTGAGCGTGCATGTTCAAAACTTGTGAAGTCGGGCAGATTGCGGTTTGTTGGTCCCAGAAAAAGTGGGTATTGGGAGATTGCCAGTTAGAAAGCTTGTGTGGCCACGTGCCAGGTGTTGAAGTAACGCGTGTGGGCAGTCTGTTTGGCTACGGCTCAGCTCCCGAAACGGATGTCGGTTGAGTGAGCTTGGAAGATCAGAATTAAGTAAGATGTCCCCGGAATTCCGAAGATGAAGCTGGATGGCGTGCTTCGTCGTGTCGGCCCAGATAAGGGCGGGTATTGGGAGATGCTGGTTAGAGTATCAAAGATGAATCATGTGCTGAAGTTGTGCGGCAGTGGATTTAGTCAAAGCATTGAAGGATAGGGATAAAAGCTTTCCGGAGTGCAAAATATATCCCCGTTTTCAAATGACGTAATCTGTCGTATCTATGGTGTATGCTACGAATAAGATAAATGTGAGGTTGGTATGGGTAGTTTCCTGCCGAACAAAATAATATCAAAACCAGATAACAACCAATCTGCTGATTCGTTGAATTTCATAGATCTGTTCTGTGGTTGTGGGGGCTTTACGCTCGGAATGGAGCGCGCCGGATTCAAATGTCTGGCTGCGATTGATTTCAATGTCGAGGCGGTTGCTACCCTGCAAGCCAATCTTTCTCATATCAAGCATGTCCTGCACCGCGATCTGACAGCCTTTGGCCCTGACGAGTTATCGGAGCTGATTGGTGTAAATCATGTTGATGTTATCGTGGGAGGACCTCCCTGTCAGGGGTTCTCAACCGCTCGAAAAGTTGGTGGCGCCAATCATGGCGAACGTCTCAACGATGACCCACGACGCCACCTGTATCTGGTGCTTTTGAAATATGTCGCTTTCTTCAGGCCCAAAGTCTTTGTAATGGAAAATGTTCTCGGAATTAAGACCGCTGCGGGTGGGGAATACTTTACCCGTGTGCAGTCAGAAGCGCGCGCCCTTGGTTACCGGGTACATGGACAGGTGGAAGATGCTTGGGAACTTGGAGTGCCACAAAAACGACGTCGGCAACTCATTATTGGTACCAGGGCGGATATTCCTGGTTATTTTTCGCCTAACCTGAGGCCTTCGCCTTGTGCGCTTCCACGAACGTTGTTGGGCGCTGCAATCGGTGATCTTCCTCCGCTTAGAGCTGGGGAAGGAGAAAATGAGTGCGCTTATGACTTCAGTCGCATGGTTAAACACTTGGAGCATAATGGTGACCCTGCATACAAGTACCTGTTTGAGGTACTGGAGATTGACCTTGCGAAAAAGCTGACAAACCATGTTGCCCGCCCGCACAGCGACCGTGATCTGCGGGATTTTGCACTGATTAATGAGGGGGAAAGTTCAGCAGTAGCAATGCGAAATGGCGTTGAATTCGAGTTTCCGTACGACAAGTCCAGCTTCAAGGATCGGTATACACGTCAAAGCCGGTCTGGTGCCTGTTCAACTATTGTGGCGCACCTGAGCAAGGACGGTTTGATGTTTATCCATCCAACTCAAAACCGCTCACTCACACCGCGCGAGGCGGCCAGAATTCAAAGTTTTCCGGATTGGTTCAGGTTTCCTGATGCCCGTACCCACTCGTTTCGAATGATCGGAAATGCTGTGCCGCCGTTGATATCGGAGGCTGTAGGACGTGCTGTGATTTCATTTCTTGAAAAGGAGAATTTCATGAGTGATGAGATAAACCAAAACTGTTTTAAGGATATCCCGAAAGACGAAAATGAGGCTTTGCAATGGCTCGTTCCTTTGCTTGACCTGGACTCTCGCGCTTACAGACGTGTAAGCAAGGATGATTTCTTTAGAGGTTGGACTTCTGTACTTTTCCTCTATTCAGGTTTGCATCCGGATGGGGCTCTTGAGCGAGGAAGCATTTCTTGCGAAACAGAGGACATCCCAACAGTCAGTCGTATAGAACCTCGATTGCTGACACCTTACTATAAAACCAGTGGATGGCCCGTTGTGCTGGTTCCGATTGCAGAGGAAGCTTGGCGCAGATTTGAAAGTGGAAACTTCGGAGAGGAAGAACTCTATTGTGCTGATGCTCAAATGGCGGGGATGCATTACCGGAAACCAGAGCTGTTTTCATGATGAGCAATTCTTTAAATGCCCTCTGGTCGCCATGAAATAAGGTTCCGATTATGACACAAAACATAGGCTCAGACCCAGATCTCGCCCCACCTCATGCTTCTAATCTTGTTGAATCGCTTCGGGCCTTTGGTTACGACACTGCGACCGCATTGGCTGACTTGGCAGATAATAGCCTGTTCCACCAAGCGAGTAAGCTTATTGTCCATTTCCACTGGGCAGGCGAAGGCTCCGCAATCGCAATTGCCGATAACGGCAACGGTATGGACGAAGTTACGCTCATAAATGCAATGCGGGTAGGTAGTAGAAATCCGTGTGAGACGCGCGACCCAAACGACTTCGGACGTTTCGGGCTGGGCCTGAAAACCGCTTCGTTCTCCCAATGTCGCCGTGTGACAGTCTTCACGAAACGCAAGGGTGGTGTGCAATTAGTTCGCTGTTGGGACTTGGATTTTATATCAGAAACAAACGAATGGAGGCTTCTTCGCACTCCCTCCCCATTGGCTGCAAAACTAGCTGATAAATTATCCGACCCCAAACAGGGAACAGTTGTAGTTTGGGAAAAAATCGACCGCCTCACAGCCGGCAACGATACGGAGAATGATACCGACGAAGATGCGTTTCTTAGACATGCAGAACTGGTCAGTGCTCATTTCGCAGCTGTCTTTCACCGCATGATGACTGGTCGAAATGCGGTGGGCTTTTTTCTCAACGAAAAGCTTATTTCTCCGTGGGACCCGTTTCTTGCCGACGAAGCAGCTACCCAACGACTCCCCGTGGAAAAGCTTCCTTATAAAGGCCATATAATCGAAGTTGCACCATTTGTACTTCCCCATCTGTCAAAACTGGACGCAGAGTTACACCGTCGCGCTGCCGGATTGCGCGGTTGGAATGCACACCAGGGTTTTTACATCTATCGAAATCGTAGATTGCTCGTTGCCGGTGATTGGTTGGGCTTAAAAGGATGGAGGCAGGAAGAACACTACAAGCTTGCGCGAATACGTGTTGATCTTCCAAATGCGCTTGATCATGAATGGGAGATTGATGTTACAAAATCCCGTGCCAGACCACCAGAGAAGCTGCGCCGAGAATTAGTCCGCATTGGTGAATGTGCGCGTAGCGTGGCCAAACGCATCTACTCGCATCGCGGGTCTAAATTGGTTCCGGCTGAGGGCGAAGAACGAGTGTTTCTTTGGGAACAAATGGTGAAACACAATCAAGTCTTCTACCGGATTAATCGTGACCACCCTCTCATGAAATCCGTACGCGGCTCATGTGCCGACTTACCCAAGCTCAGCGCCCTGCTGCGGCTTATAGAAGAAACCATTCCAGTTCCACTCATCACAATAACTGATCGTGAGAAGCCAGACCTGACAATTGGGCCGTTTGAGACTACGAAGGAAACGGAAATTTTTGAGGTAATGCGTCAGGTGTTCACTTCTCTTTGTTCGAGTGGACTATCGAAGAGTGATGCTTTATTGAGGTTGTCGCACTTTGAACCATTTCCGCGTTTCCCACAATTATTACAGGCAATCAAAGAGAGGGAAGAACTATGAACGATGCATTTGACCATGCTCGCACGATAGCTGTGACGCTTTTAAATCTCCAACCGATTCGTACCCCAGAGATTATTAAGGCGCAGGCTGAACTGGCAGTTCAAACTACTAGTGCAGCAGGTTTTGGATCTGTGGATGTTGATGTACTCGTCGCACAGCTCATGCATGAAGCTAACGTATATGTTCCTGAATCGACGATGATGGATGACCCGTCTGATCACATCGAATGGCTTCCGTCCCGGCGCGGAAGTGTTGAATGGAAATTTTGGAGTCGCTACAGCACGTTGCTTGAGCAAGATAAGCAGCTTCCAGAGTCAGCCGTTAGCTCATTAGGCAAACTCACGGACGAAATTCTTGGCAAGCTCGAAGACCCGAATCGCAAACCACCGTGGGACAGCCGTGGCATGGTGGTTGGTAGTGTCCAATCCGGAAAAACGGCTAACTATTGCGGTCTGATATGCAAGGCAATAGATGCCGGTTATCGCCTTGTTGTTGTATTGGCGGGAATGCATAACAATCTTCGAAGCCAAACTCAATACCGCCTTGATGAGGGCGTACTTGGACGTGACAGCCAGAAGGACAGGCAGATGGACCAAGCAAACAGCCTTATTGGAGTAGGAAGGCTCTTTGGTCAATTACTCCCGGTTCACACATTGACCAGCAGTTTGGATGACGGAGATTTCCGGGCACCAAAAGCTGACACCGGCGTCACCATCGGAAGTGACCCCGTTATTCTCGTAGTGAAGAAAAATGGAAGCGTCCTGAGAAATTTGCTTAAATGGGTGCTTCATGTTCGCGGTGAAGAAGTGGCTGGCGAAAAACGAAAGATAGTCCGAGGCGTTCCTCTTCTGCTGATTGATGACGAAGCTGACAATGCTTCAATAAATACAAAGGACGGAAAGAAGAAGGGAGTAAATAAAAATGATGTTACCGCTATAAATGGCTGCATACGTGAGTTACTCGACGCTTTTGAAAAAAGCGCCTATGTAGGCTATACCGCAACGCCATTTGCGAATATCTTTATCAATCCAGATTCTGAGACTCCAAAACACGGAGAAGACCTATTCCCTCGAAGCTTCATTCTCAATGTATCACCTCCTTCAAACTACGTCAGCCCATCACGAGTGTTTGGTTTGGATGGCGACCCGGACGCAGGAATTGAGCCAAAACAAGAAATACCTCTCTATCGGCTGGTTGATGACCACGAAGATATTTTTCAGCCCGGTCATAAGAAGGATCTTGCTGTTCACGAACTACCTGGCACACTGAAGAAAGCCCTCGCTTGCTTTGTGCTTGTATGCGCTGCTCGCCGCGCTCGCAACCAAAAAGAAGTTCACAATTCCATGCTTGTTCACGTCACTCGTTACATTGACGTACAGCACCAAGTTGCTCAACTTGTTCAACAACAAGTGGATTCCATTCGCCGTAGACTCGCGATTGGGGAGGGTGAACGAAAACAGACTCTTTTGTCGGAATTGAAAAGGATCTGGCAAGAGGAGTTCGAACCCACGAGCGCTACGATCCGTGAAATGTCGCCTGACGAGAACCTGCACCAAACTACTTGGGAGCAGGTAGCCGCAGAGCTACCGGAAGCTGCGGCACGTATCGAAGTGAAGGAAATTAATGGCCACGCTACGGACGCACTTGATTATGTAGCACACCAGCAAGGTTTTAACGTCATCGCTGTCGGAGGCGACAAGCTTTCGCGTGGCTTAACGCTGGAGGGGCTTTCTGTCAGCTACTTCCTCCGTACATCACGGATGTATGACACGCTTATGCAGATGGGACGCTGGTTTGGCTATCGACCCGGTTATCTTGATCTTTGTCGGCTTTTCACTACGGATGACTTGCGCCGTTGGTACCGGCACATTGCACTGGCTGAGGTTGAATTGCGTCGTGAGTTCTACCGAATGAAAATGGCAGGACTCACTCCGCGCAGGTATGGGCTTCGAGTGCGCGAGCACCCAGGCGGCCTGTTGGTCACTGCTCTGAACAAGATGTCACATGCTCGGACGCAGAAACTTTCCTATGCTGGCCAGCTTGTACAGACTGCCCACTTTGTGACGGACAAAAAAGTAGTTCGTGGTAACCGGGAAGCGGTGGATAAATTCTTGCGGCATCTAGGTGGAAAGGATACTGCAAAACTTATGAACTCAGCCTTGCTTTGGCAAAATGTGAAGCCTGAGCAGTTGTTGAATGAATTCCTATGTGACTTCACTGTGGCCTCAGAAAGTTGGCGATTGCAGAAGCCCGAGTTGATGGAATTTATCAGGCGTCAGTCAGGAGTTGGGGAATTGCTGAACTGGACTGTTGCGTTGGTGGATACTAAAGGCGAAGGGCCGAAGGTTTCACTTGCTGAATGCGCTGTGCAAACTGCGGAGCGTACACCGGAGAAGGATACTTGGCCAAAGGATGGTGTGCCTTCCTTGTTCGTAGCACCAAATGCAAACATTCAAAGTCCGTCGCATCAAGCATTGGACTTGGAACTTCCAGAAATGTTTTTGAGCTCTGAAATTTTGGCGGAACTGCTTGCAAAGCGCACAGTAGATGGTGGTGGTCCGCTTTTCAATCCTGAAGAGGAAGCTTTGCTGCATCAGAGCCATGCTGACCATGAAACGCTCGGAAAGGTTGCTGTACGACTCACGGCCTTGCGGCGTCCGGTTGATGAGAATGCTAAAAAAAGCTCGCGTATTAACGGAGAAGTCGTGCGCCAGCTTCGGCCAAAGACACATGGCCTTTTGTTGATTTACCCTTTGATGCCGAAAGGAGTGGCAGAGTGGCCGAGTGAGAGTCCGTTTATGGGGCTTGCATTCAGTTTTCCATCGAGCCATACCGCACGCGCTGTCGACTACAAGGTGAACAAGGTTTGGCAGTCCACCTTCCACGATGAGGATTATGCCGATGAGGATTGAAGAGTTATGGAAAGCGCTGGAATCGGACGCAGACGCAGGTAAATCAGGTGCAGGAGGTTGGTTGTTGCGACTGGCTCGTCCGAAAGCAGGTTGTCCATTGTTTGTCGGTGTTGCGCTACCATCACGCCGACGTGCCATATTACTTCAACTTCCTGCGGCTTCGATGCCGTCGCGCCGACTTTGGCCGCGTTGCAAAGGGTTGGAGGCCCTTGCAATAGAGATGGAGGGAAACACATTTTTTGGCGTTGCGCTGAAGGAAACAAGGCATTGTGATGTATTCACTGCACTCTCGGAGGATTTAGCGCGGCGTATGAGTGAGGTTGACACTCCTGCAGAGCAGGTTTGTTCATTTCTCGGCCAGCTTACTCGCTGGCAGAAATTCCTTTCTGCATCTCTCGAAGGATTGAGCGAGGAAGTTCAACGCGGATTATGGGGTGAACTTCACTTTCTTCGAGAACATCTTATCCCAGCATTTGGAACTGGTGCGGTAGCTGGCTGGAAAGGTCCAATGCAGGCGCACCAAGACTTTCAGTTTGAGAACGGAGCAATTGAAGTTAAGACTACACTTGCAAAACAACCGCAGGTAGTTCGCATTACCAGTGAACGGCAATTGGATGACAACAATTGGCCTGCTCTGTTTTTGTATGTACTTGCATTAGACGTTCGGCAGGACGGGGGAGAAACTTTGGTGTCTATGGTCGCTACGCTTCGCAAAAGTTCATCCGGCGATGCTGTTGCGCAAGAACAGTTCGAAGATGCTTTGCTTGCTGTTGGCTATTTAGACATCCACGCCGAACTATACGCTGATCGAGGTTATGTTATAAGGTCACAAAAAGCATTCAGTGTGAAAAATGGCTTTCCAAGATTGCTTGAAAAAAATCTACTGACCGGTATCGGCGATGTGAATTACGGGCTGGCAGTAGGGGCGTGCGAACCTTTCAAAGTAGATTTTGAAACCGTTGTTGCGGCAATCAAACCGGATCGAGTTGTCGACTTTGGAGGAATATAAGTGTCTGAGTTGAAACAGTTTGCCCAAGATCTGCATCAAGAAGTTTTAGTTAGGTGCGCAGATGACGACTTACCCAGGATGCGTACAAATGCTTTTACGGAGTGCATCCTTGAACGTCTTGCTGAGCATAACGAGACTTATAATACGGAAACAAGCTATTACTCAGATTCTAGTCGGGGACGATGGCCTGCGGCTCAGAGCAATGCTTGGGCTTTGTCAGGCGATAGGGCAACGCTGGATTTGTTTATAGTTCTCTATCACGGGACAGGTCACGCGGAAACAGTTTCCAAGCCGGAGGTTGCGCGACATTTTGGACTGTTGCGAGGATTCCTTCGACGAACAATTGAGGGTTTTTATGTCAAGCTGGAAGAATCCAATGACGTTTTTGAAGCAGCACGTCAGATTCATGGGGCTAAGAATAACCTTGCTACAGTAAGACTTTTCTTTATCACTGATGGCGTGGTCAGCTCTCGTTCGGCGGAAGTCGCGCAGGAGCAGTTGCCAGGAATGGAATTGCGCTATGTGCTTTGGGATTTGGTGAAATTGAGTCGGCTGCGTGTTGGTCAGCGCGAGGTCATCGATCTGGATTTTATGCAAAATTATGGTGGTCCTATTACGTGTATCGCCACCAGAGACAAATCTCTCGAATATCAAACGTTGCTTGCCTTTCTACCAGCACCATTGCTTGCAAAAATCTACGGAGAATACGGCCAGCGCCTGTTAGAACGCAACGTGCGTGCTTTTCTACAGGCGAAGGGCAAAGTGAATAAAGGACTTCAACAGACATTGCGGGATGAACCGCATCGTTTTCTCGCCTACAATAACGGTCTTTGTTGTACTGCCGCCGAAATTGATTTGGAATTGGACAATGACGGCCATGCGTGTCTGAAACGCGCAAAAGATTTCCAGATTGTCAACGGTGGTCAGACTACCGCCAGTATATTTCATTCTTGGAAGAAGGAGCGCGTAGACATTTCTGATGTTGTGATACAGGTGAAACTTACTGTACTGACCGATCAGGCCAAGATGGCCGACATCGTGCCGCTCATTTCGAAATACGCGAACAGCCAGAACAAGGTGAATACGGCAGATTTTTCGGCGAATGGCAAGTTTCACCGACAATTGGAACAATTGTCGCGCACTGTGTGGACATTACCGCAGAGTGGGATGGAGAGCGGAACGCATTGGTATTACGAAAGAGCGCGCGGCTCCTACCTTGACGATAAAAACCGACAGCGCACCCCGGCACGAATGCGAGAATGGGTACAGCAGAATCCTCCGCATCAGAAGTTCACTAAAACTGACCTTGCCAAATTTGAGCACGCTTGGCTTGGTCATCCTCACTTGGTTTGCAAGGGCGCAGAGAAAAACTTTGTTGCGCTGGCGCAGAAGCACGAAGACGACGGCGAACCTTTGGTGGATCTGAATTTTTTCAAACATGTTGTTGCAAGAGCAATTCTTTTCCGAACGGCAGAGAAGCTTGTATCTCAACAAAGTTTTGGTGGTTACCGTGCGAATATTGTCGCCTACACCATCGCTTGGCTGGCAGACAAATCCGGAAGACGTATCGACCTCGAACGTATCTGGAATCATCAACGGCTTTCTCCTGTTCTTTGCGATGCCATCACCGAAGTCTGCAAAGCGGCTAACGGACACCTGCTGGCACAGTCTGGCAACATTGGCGAGGCATCAAAACGTCACGAATGCTGGGAGGCGTTCCGCAAAGTGGAGGTCGCTTTGCCCGGTGCATGGGAGCAGGAGCTTGCAACGCATGCCTTCGTTGCGCCAACCAATGAGGAAGAAGCGCTGGCAGCCGAGTGGGAGAAAGTCAGACACAAGTTAGTCAATGACTCTCGTACAATCGAAGTTTTGGAGACATATACCGGGAAGACATGGGTGCCTGCGAAAAGACGGGACATGGTAGCATCATACGCGGTACTCAATTGGGAAAAGCTTCGTATGAAACCGGGACTTGGATTGAAAAGGTTGCGATTGCTGGTGGAAATGTTTGCCGCGGCACAGGATTGAACGGTGACGGACATCTTTACCAAGTCCAAACGCTCAGAAGTCATGTCGCGGATTAAGAACCGCAACACTAGGCCTGAGCTTGCCGTCCGTTCCCTTCTGCACCGTATGGGTTATCGTTTTCGACTCCACCGCACTGATCTTCCGGGAAAACCTGATATCGTGCTGGCTCGTTACAAAACGGCCATATTCGTTCATGGCTGTTTCTGGCACCGACACAAGGATTGCCGATTTGCCTATACACCGAAGAGCAGGGTGGATTTCTGGTTGAAGAAACTCGAATCCAACGTGACTCGCGACCAGTTGGTAAAGGTCGATCTGGTACGACTGGGCTGGCGGGTCATTACCGTTTGGGAGTGTGAACTTCGAGAACCTGTACAACTGGCCTATCGGCTGAAAGAAATTGGCAGTCTACTCTATGTAAATATTGAGTAACCGTCACAAAAGGAGAAACATACATGAACGTCATCGGAATCAACGGCAGTCCGCGGAAGCAATGGAATACGGCTACACTCGTGACCAAGGCTCTGGAAGGAGCCGCAGCGCTGGGGGCTACAACTGAACAGTTTCATCTTTACGATCTGGACTTTAAGGGATGTAAAAGCTGCTTCGCCTGTAAAACACGCGGGGGTAGCAGTTACGGGAAATGCGTTCTGAACGACGACCTGGCACCAGTGCTGGAAAAGATCGCCGCTGCTGATGCCCTTGTCATCGGTTCGCCAATCTACTTTGGAACAGTTACCGGAGAAACGCGCAGCTTTATCGAACGCCTGCTGTTTCCGTACCTCACCTATACGGTGCCGTATGGGACTCTGTTCCCTAATAAAATCAAAGTCGGCTTCATCTATACCATGAATGTTCCTGAAGAACGGAGCAAGGAGTTTGGCTACGAACAGATCTTCAACACCAATGAACGCTATGTGAACATGCTCCTTGGTTCTGCCGAGACGCTCTGCGCCTTTGACACCTGCCAAGTAGATGATTATTCAAAGGTGGTGATAGAAAGTTTCGACCCGGTTCACAAAGCTAAACGTCGTACAGAGGTGTTGCCGCTGGAATGTCAGCGTGCTTTTGAGTTGGGGCGCCGGTTGGCAGGGGCTGAGAACATAGCAGCTTAGTCGTGAAGAGAAGTCGGTTGGTGTACCGGTGGTGTACCAACTAATTTTATTAATTAAACTAAAAAAGGCTAGCCACATGTGATGGCTAGCCTTTTTGATTTTAGTGGTGCCCAGGGACGGAATCGAACCGCCGACACGAGGATTTTCAATTTTCGTTTATAGCTTTTATCTAGCCATACCCCACCCTTCTAAACTTACATAACTAATTGATTTATAACTTATATTATGTTATGGTCTTTTATCAAGTATTTTCTTGTTACATTGCAATCTGATACAACAGTGATACAACAGATTTTTATGGAGGTCTATTATGCCGCCTGTAAAACTTACCCAACGCTTTGTTGATAATCTACCAGAAACTGAAAAACTCACTTTATATTTTGATACTGGCATGACTGGCTTTGGCGTTTATACCAAAGGAAAGATTAAAACATATTTCGTTCAGGCGAGGGCTGGAAAAAAACTTATTAAGATGACTATTGGCAGGGCAAATCTTTTTTCGTTGGTTGATGCTCGTATTAGCGCAAGGGATAAGCTGTCTCAGATGTCGCAGGGGATTGACCCTGTAGCAGCTAGACGGCAGGAGGAAATCGCTGGAATCACCTTGGATGACGCAGCAACAAAATACTTTGAGACAAGAACACTCAAGCCAGGTACTGTTCTCACCTATAAAAAACTATTCCGTCTTTATATGTCAGACTGGCAAAAGAAGCCTATTGCTACAATTACTAAGGAGATGATTGCCCAGCGCCATAAAAAAATTAGCGATGAAAACGGAGCTGCACCAGCAAATAATCTCATGCGAACCTTTAGGGCTGTCTATAACTTTACCCGTTCATTGAGTGATGACACTATTCCGGAAAACCCTGTGCGGAGGCTTACGGAGACACGGCAGTGGAACAAAGTTGAGCGCCGTAGATCGTTTTTGAAACCACATGAGTTGCAACCGTGGTTCAAGTGCGCAAATAATATTTCAAATCCTATTATCAGAGAGTATTTCTTTCTCACTTTATTTACAGGACTTCGAGAAAATGAAGGGTTAAAACTTAAATGGGAGAATGTCGATATGAAGGATCGGTCATTTACGGTTACAGACACCAAAAATGGAAGGCCTCATACTCTTCCCATGAGTAATTTCGTGTACAGTTTATTTGAGAATATGCAGACCATTAGAATGAATGATTTTGTATTTCCTGGGACTGGCAAGGATGGACACCTAATCGAAAGCACGAAGCAGATGAATTATATTACGACGCAAACCATGTATGCTTTTAATGACGTTGCGTGCAAGGAAGATTTTG
>JANXZX010000044.1 GCA_025355325.1 Geobacteraceae bacterium | reverse complement strand
TTATATCATTTGATTAATTACAGTAACATGTAAATTGTAAAAGACTTTGACAAATTGTATTGATATGATTAGGAGCGGGTAAAAAAACAAATGTATCAACCGCAGTTTTCCCCTCGACTTCCGCACCCAAAGTATGGCAGACTCCCCAAAGTAAATTTTAATATGTAGAGGTCATTGATATGGAAAAACAGCATTTTGAGATTTTGTTAGAAAACATGGATAGTAAGTTTAACCTTTTGCTTGAAGGTTTCAGTACGCTTGATAAAAAAATTGACGATTTTCGTGGCGAACTCAAAGAGGATATTTCTCTATTGGATGTCAAGATAACCGCCCTGAGTAAACGGGTAAGTTCCGTTGAAACCAATCTAAATGCAAGAATTGATTCTGTAGAAACCAATCTGAATGCGAAGATTGATTCTGTTGAGGCTAATCTGAGTAACAGGCTTGATGCTGTCCATTCGGAGCTGATTGACCACCGCAATAACTCTGAAATGCACAAAGTACCTCGCAAGCGTCAGATCAGAAAAGCTGCCTGAGAATAGGTTGTCTGACAAAAATTGTCACTAGAAACTGCCGATTATGGGTTCTTTTTTATCATAGCTTCAGATTAGTCATTAATTAATGGCGTTATTTCAGTTAGTTAATAAGTATGTTGGTTTTGGACTTGATTTTGCAAATTAATGAGGTAATATCACGTTTGTATTTAAGCTCTGTTCTCAGAGCACAAATCCTCGAAAGGAGAAACATTATGTTAAACAAGCTTCGTAGCAGAAAAGGCTTCACCCTGATCGAGCTGCTGATCGTTGTTGCGATCATCGGTATTCTGGCAGCTATTGCCATCCCGCAGTTCTCCGCCTATCGCGAGAAGGCATTCAACGCCGCTTCGAATTCGGATATCAAAAACTGGAAAACCGGTCAGGAAGCGTACAAGGCTGATATTCAAACGTATCCAGCAGCATATGATATTCACTAAGGTTCTTGTTAATTAATAAAAAAATTATGGAGGTTCATCATGAAGAAAGTACTTGCAGTAGTAGCGATAATTACCTTAACCGCAAGTTATTCGGTAGCGGCAGATGTAACTAGTGGTGCTCTTGCTTCTAACGCTGTAGCTGGTCAATCGTCAAAAATTTTTGCTGGGCAGAATGCAACATCTGCTAGCACAGCAACAAGTCCAGTAATCAAGTTATCTAACAATGTTAAAGGCGCAGTGAACTTTGTTGGTGTGATTGCCGGTCCTACTGCGGGGACGAGTGCGCATTATATTCTTTTTACCCAGCATAATTCCGGTTCGAAATTGTTTGGTTCAGGTGATGATACAACTAACGTTTATTTTAAACTTGTACCTGCCACCGGTATGACTGCAGTGCCATTCGTTGCTGATAACGGTGATGCTTTTATTACACCTGCTAACTCTTGGACTTCTTTGTAAAACTTTACTGCTGGCGCTATGTCAGATGCTGATATTAACTTTGAAAAGCGGGGTGTTACGACATCCCGCTTTTTTTGTTTGTGGTTATAGCGTAAAAAGATGTAGATATTGACATGGCCGTTTACCGATAATTTTAAGTCATCAGGAACAAGCTAACCGAATTTGTAATATATGAGGAGAATAATTAATGTGGTCTATTGTAGGTGTCACATTGAAGGGGATCTTCCGTGACAGGGTGTTTCAAGGAATTATGCTTATTGTCAGTGTTTTTCTGCTCATTCCGGTCATAGCATCTCTTTCAATGCGTCAGGTAACGGAACTGTCCCTGACTCTCTCACTTTCCCTTATATCATTCATTTTGCTGTTGTTATCGGTGTTTCTTGGTGGGACTTCGCTCTGGAAAGATATTGAACGTCGTTATACTTTCAGTGTCTTGGGCTTGCCGGTCTCACGACAGAGTTATATAATCGGTCGCTTTGGCGGAGTTGCATTATTTGTGTTATTGACCGCCCTGGTGCTGGGTGCCGCCGCTTTCGCCGTTGTGCTGTATTCATCTGCCATATATTCTTCCGACAGACCGATTGTCTGGTCAAATATTGCGTTATGCATCATTTTTGATGCTTTTAAGTATATCCTGCTAATAGCGGTATCTTTCCTCTTTTCAACGATAAGCACATCTTTTTTTCTGCCGATATTTGGCACCATAGCCACCTTTCTGGCTGGTGGCATTACCCAGCAGGTTTACGAATTTGTTCATTCTCCGTCATCCATTGCACTTTCTCCTCTTGTTAAACAGCTTGTCACGGTTCTTTACTACATTATTCCGAATTTTGGAGCCTTTGATCTCAAGGTAATTGCGATATATGGTTTGCCGGCTCATGGTATTGGTTTGTTACTTACATTTGCCTATTTTGTCGTGTACGTTGGCCTTCTGTTGTCCGTTGCTGCGGCTATCTTTGCCCGGCGAGAAATGAGATAATCCATGATTCGGACTGCCATAAGCGGAGTCACCTGTCTGGTTTTGTACCTGCTATTGATTTTGCCGTTTACCACATATTTGCAGCATAAGCCTTTTGTAGAAAAGCTTGGCTATGTGCCGACAGTTAATGTTCTTAAAAGCCTCGCTGTAGATCAGAAAGAGCTGGTAGGAGCATCATTGGTTTTGAAAGTTACGATGTACTTTGGCGGTTTGTTTGAAAAAGGAGGGAACCAACTTCCAATACCGCCGGACTATCCAAATATGTCGAGATTTTTGCACGGTGCGGTGAAACTTGATCCTTACAATATGGATGCTTACTATTTTGCCCAGTCATTTCTTACCTGGGATGTCAAGCAGTATCAAGTTGCAAACGACCTGCTTGATTACGGAATGAAGTATCGTTCATGGGATTGGTATCTTCCCTATTTTGCCGGCTTCAACTGTGCGTATTTTCTGCACGATTACAAAAAAGCTGCAGACTATTATAAACGCTCCGGGGAGTTAAGCGGTTCTGAACTTCATAAATCCCTTGCTGGTCGTTATATGCAGGAATCCGGGCATACCGATCTTGCTGTTGAATATCTTACAGCGATGGTAAAAGGTGAAAAAAATCCTGCCTTGAGGAAAACCTATCAAATTCGCCTGACGGCGTTCATGGAAGTACGGCACATTGAGACGGCGCGTGACCGTTTCCGGGAATTGCACGGCGTTATACCGGGAACAATTGATCAATTGGTTAAAGCAGGATTTCTTGATTCGA